>JAZNKU010000181.1:0-4081 GCA_045578685.1 Eubacteriales bacterium | reverse complement strand
CATCAAACTGACCAGAGGCTGAGAAACGAAGTGGATATTTTGTGAAATCCTTTTCGTCGGCGTACTAAGTACGACAGAGAAGGATTTCGCAAAAAGCAAGCAACTGCAAGGGAAACTCGATGTTTCCCTTGCAGTTAAATCTTTTATTTTGTTTTATCTATTTCAAATTTTCTTTTTAATGTTATAAGTCGCTTGCGCTAGACCGAGTTTGTCAGCACTCTGAGAAGCTTTCCAAACGGAAAGCTTCTTTGTTTATAACATCTTAAAGGAATCCTTTAAGTCGCTGTACAGCTTGTTGTAGAGCTGATAGTATTTCTTATATACCGCTGTATTTTCAGCATTGGGAGCTGTAGAATCCTTTTCGCGGATAAGAGCCGCACAGGCATCGGGAACGCTCTTGTAAAGTCCTGCGGCAACACCTGCAAGGATAGCAACGCCAAGAGCACCGCCCTCCTTGGAGTTATTGCGGGAGATAGGCATATCAAAGCTGTCTGCCATCATACCGCGCCAGAGGGGTGAGTTTCCGCCGCCGCCCGAAGCGTATACCGTCTCGGGAGTTGTGCCTGTCATATCCTTGATGATATCCATACAGTTGGTCAGGGAGAAGATCACACCCTCCATAACCGCACGCATCATATCAGACTTGGTATGCATAGCGGAAAGTCCAAAGAACACACCGCGGCAGTCGGGGTCAAGGTGGGGAGTTCTCTCGCCCATAAGGTAGGGCAGATAAACAAGTCCGTTTGCACCTGCGGGAACCTTCTCTGCGATCATATCCATAATATAGTTGGGATCCTTGCCCAGAAGTGCAGCGGTTGACTTTTCTGCCTCAAAGAAGTTGTCGCGCATCCACTTGAAGGAAAGACCTGCACCCTGAGTTACGCCCATGATATGCCAACAGCCGGGAACAGCGTGGCAGAGGGTATGTACTCTTCCCTTAGGGTCGATGGAGATCTTGTCTGTATGTGCAAATACAACACCGGAGGTACCGATAGTGGCAGAGATAACGCCCTCACGAACGATGCCGTTACCAACACCGCCTGCTGCCTGGTCGCCTGCACCGCCGGCTACGATAGTGCCTTCAGCCAAGCCTGTAAGCTCAGCCGCCTTCTTTGTAACATGACCTGTATCTTCACAGGACTCGTACATCTTACCGAGGAGACTGCGGTCAATACCCAACTTGTCAAGCACATAGGGAGACCAATCTCTCTTGGGAACGTCAAGCAGCTGCATGCCCGACGCGTCCGAAACCTCTGTTGCAAACTCGCCTGTGAGCATATATCTGATATAGTCCTTGGGGAGCATGATCTTGGCACACTTCTCATAGTTTTCGGGCTCGTTGTTCTTTACCCACATGATCTTGGAGGCGGTGAAGCCTGTCATTGCGGGATTAGCGGTGATCTCGATAAGCTTGTCCGCACCCACCTTTTCGGTCATCTCTACACATTCCTTGCCTGTACGCTGGTCGCACCATATGATAGAGGGACGGATAACGTTGTCGTCCTTATCAAGCATAACCAGACCGTGCATCTGTCCCGAAAGACCTACGCCCTTGATGTCCTTAGGGTCAACTCCCGACTTTGTGATAACCGCTTTAATGGTTTCGCATACAGCGTTCCACCAGTCACGGGGATCCTGCTCTGCCCATCCGTTTTTGGGCTGATAGAGGGGATACTCGGAAAGTGCGGAGGCAACGGTGTTGCCCTCAAGGTCAAATAATACTGTTTTGGTACCGCTGGTACCGATATCACTACCTATAAGATACATTATTTTTCCTCCAATACAAATTGTTTTATACTCTTAATGGCTGAGCCTTCGTCATATTCCATGACCTCGCCCAGCGCAAAAAATCCTTTTTCGTCATAGACCCTCACCCTCTGTCCTACGGGGTATCGGGTCCTTATTTTTTTCTGATATATCTCCTGTCCCGATCGAAAAAGTTTTAAAAAGAAGCCGTTAAGCTCTACTATCGGTAATTCCTCAAAGAGGGACTCTGTAGGTAAAAGAAGCTTTACACGGTCCTCGTACTCCATAGCCTTGAGCTCGTCTATGGTATAGCCCTTTGTCAGCTCGAAGTTACCCGAAGCAAAGCGGCGAAGCGAGCTCATGGCGGCGGGACAGCCTAATTTTTCTCCGATATCCTCGCAGAGAGTACGCATATAAGTTCCCTTAGAGCAATGGACCTTGAGAGTGTAGTCCCTGCCCTCTCCTGCGGCTTCAATAGAATATATCTCTATATCTCTCGGCTTACGCTCTACCGTTTTTCCCTTACGGGCAAGGTTTACTAACTTCTGTCCGTCCACCTTTAAGGCAGAGTACATGGGAGGTATCTGCTGACCCTTGCCCACAAAGGAATCTATAGCCTCAAAAACTTTTTCTTTTTCGGGAATTTCATCAGATTCTTCGATAACGGTACCCGTTATATCACCGGTATCGTATTTCGCACCTAAAAGCAATCCTGCCTCGTATTTCTTTTCGTCCGAGACCAGATATTCGGCGGCCTTTGCGGCTCTGCCGATAAGTATCACCAAGAGTCCCGTCGCCATAGGGTCGAGGGTACCCGTGTGTCCCACCTTCTTGGTGTTATATAGCTTTCGCATTATGTTGACCGCATCGTGGGAGGTCATGTCGGTGGGCTTGTCAACTATAAGAACACCGTTAGGCTCTGTCATTTCATTATCTCCCTTACCGCGTTCATCGTAAGCTCTACCGCTTTCTCGATGCTGTCTGCCTCAACGGCACCGCCTGCGGCACGCATATGTCCGCCGCCTCCCAGCAGCTTACATATCGCCGAGCAATCAACCGCCTCGGTGCTTCTCATAGACAGCTTATAAACTCCGTCCCTGCCTGTCTTTTCCTTGACTACAATGCCAAGCTCCACTCCCTCGATCTCACGGGTAAGGGAGCTGATGGCACCAAGGGAATCGTCGTCGATACCGTTTTCCTCTTTTTGCTTATTGGTAAAGGTCACAAGGGCAATCTTGCCGTCACCGTAATACTTAAGATTGTTGAGAGCTAACCTTGTTGCGGCTATCTCTGCCTTGGGCCTGTTTTCATAGAGCAATGCGTTTATGCGGCTGTGGTCCGCACCTGCCTCTATAAGCTCTGCCGCAACCCTGTGTGTACGGGCAGAAACATTGGTATACCTAAAACAGCCGGTATCCGAGGATATCGCCGCAAAGAGAGAGTTGGCGGCTTTCTTGTTAAGTCGGTCTCTGACTATACTGTAAACTATCTCGCCTGCAGAGCCCGAGGTGTCGTCCACATAGATATGCTCTGCATAGTCCTCTCCGGTACGGTGGTGGTCGATCTTTAATTCGATCCTGTCACCGTATTTTCTACCTGCCTCGCCTGTCAGATGAAGCTCGGCACAGTCTACCGATATGATATGAGCGTATTCCTCGGTGGGGATGTCGGTAGGCTCTGAGTCGGTTATAAACTTAAGTCTGTCCGGGATATCCTCACCGCAGACAACGCGGACATTCTTTTCGGGGAAGGCGTGCTTTATACCGAAGGCAGAACCGAGGGTATCCGCATCGGGGTTGCAGTGGGTAATGATAAGGATATCATCCCAGCCGCAAAGCAACGCTCTTACATCCTCAAGGGTAATGTTATTGCTCATCTGTATTCTCCTTGGGTCTTACCTCATCAAGGAGCTTTGAGATATGAGCACCGTGCTCAACCGAATTATCACGGATAAAGGTAAGCTCGGGGGTCTGACGGAGATTGAGGATATGAGCAAGCTCGCGGCGGATATAACCGTGAGCACTCTTGAGCCCCTGGGCAACGCCCTCGTCGCCATCCTTGCCGCCCATGGTAGAATAATATACCTTTGCAAATTTAAGATCGGGGGTGCAGTCAACTGCGGTTATACTGAAAAACGCCGTGCTTACACGGGGATCCTTGACCGTGGGGAGAATACGCATAAGCTCCTTTGCCATAGCCTCGTTGACTCTTCCTCTTCTGTAATTAGCCATAATTTCACCTTTCAGAATGTGTTATATAAATAGGTTGTCTAGTTATAATCATAGATATAATTATTTTATCAATAAAAGTTATATTTGTCAATAATTATTGCGCT
>JAZNKU010000180.1:0-6315 GCA_045578685.1 Eubacteriales bacterium | reverse complement strand
GGGGGCTGAGTTTTTGGCTAAAAAAGATAAAAAAGTAAAAGAGCCTATTGAAAACGACCAGTATACGGAAGACTTTTATGCCAAGCAGAACAGACGCTATGTCGGCACTAAAGAAACTGTCGGTTATGTTGTGTTTGATATGGCTCAGAGCTTTAATATCAATTCCTATTCAGAGCGATTTATTACAACAATATTTAAAATGGATCTTGGCTTGCAGGCTGTTGCAAACCTTATAAACAGTATTTGGGATATTGTTAACGATACTTTCACCGGTGCTTTGGTTGATAAAACACGTACAAGATGGGGTAAGTTTAAACCTTATCTTATTGTTCTCGGTATTCCGGGCACATTGGCAACCTGCCTCTACTGGCTTATGCCTGCAATTTTCCCTACAGCTTCTTCCACATCAATGGCAAAGTTTTTCTTCTATCTTGTGCTTGCCATTCTTCGTGAAACAGGCGGTACATTCCGCGGCTTTGCTCAGACGGGTATGCTTGCTACTATTACGCCTAACCCGCTTGAACGAACGAGGCTGATAACACAGGCTCAGTTCTTTTCAGGTTTTTTGGGCGAAAATCTACCTCAGCAGATTATGGACCTTGTGCTCGACCTTATAGGTAACCAGATTATTGCCAAGGGTAATTTCGAAAATGCATACAAAGGCGTGTTTATGGGTATGGGTGTGTTCACCTCACTCGTAAGCGGTATAGCCGCACTTTGGTTTGCTACAATGGCAAAAGAACGTGTTATGCAGTCAATTGAGACCCCGAGTATTAAAGAGGGTATCAAATCAATCGTTAACAACAAGCCCATTCTTCTTCTTACGCTTTCTGATACACTCAGCAGCTTCTCACTGTTCAGCGGAAGTAAGAAGGACTACTTTATCGATGTTCTCAATTTTGCAAGCTTGGGCAATATCGTCGGTATCCCCGGCGCGATCGTTCATCCGTTTTCTTATGCACTTGTTCCGTGGTTCCGCAAGAGATTATCTACACGTGCGCTTGCCATCCTCGGTAAGTACAGCATCGATATTACATATATCCCTGTTTTCCTGTTAGGATGCATAGGCGGCAAGAAAAACGGTCTTTACAAGAAGGTTATTCCGATGGGTATAGCACTTGCATTACAGGAAACCTTCTATATGTTCTTCTACGGTGTACGTAGTGTTATACCGAGCGAAATGTATAATGAGGCTATGGACTACTGTGAATGGAAGAACGGCTACCGTACTGAGGCTATGACCTCTGCGGCAAAGGGCCTTGCACAGAAGCTTTCAGGCACCTTCAGTAACTTCCTTAAGACCTTATTTAAGAAATGGATCGGTTACGACATCAATGCTTATGCCAGCGGCTCTGCTCAGACAGACGATACGAAATTCTGGCTGTTTGCAATGTGTACGGTTCTTCCTCTTGTTACCACTACACTCGGTATTATTCCGCTTCTTTTCTATGACCTCTCCGGTAAGAAACGAGATAAGATGTATGAAGAGCTTCTTGCACGCCGTGCACTTATGAATGCTGAGATTACAGACGGTGATGCTGCTGCTCTCGATAAGGTCAAAGCTGCTCAGAAGGCAATTTCAGCTGAGAATAAAAAAGAAAGAGACCTTGAAGGTTAATAAGTATTAATATACAATAAAAGAACGGATTACAGAGATTATTCTCTGTAATCCGTTTTTGTGTGCTTGGTTTTAATTCAGCGTGTAGCACCTGTCAAGAAGTGTGCAATTTTTGCGAGGAATTCTACAATCTTGAGTGCGAATTCAAGTATCGGTGTTATTTCCGAAAGCTCCGGCGGTAAATCGACGGTAACAGCAAAAGAGGGGAAAGCGGTAGCGAAAAGAACTGTAATGGTGGTTGCTATACCTGCAAAAAACTTTTTCATATAATTACTCCTTATATAATGTAATAAATAATATAACAGTATTGTTTGACGGTAATATTTTACCACAATGTTATAGCCTTGACAAGCCTCAAGGAGCAAAGCAGCTGATTTTGTGTGTGATATTTGTTTTTTAGCAACATAATGTACAAATTTGTTTTAAAAAAATGGAATTTTTATTGCGATTTAACTTGCAATTCACGAAATGTTGTGATACAATCGGTATGAATAATAGTGTAACTGTATACCTATCAGTATCGGTGTCTGCTATTAATTACATATATAAAGGTATTCCTACCGAACCGCAAATTTCACACACAAAACCATGGAGGTGCTTTTTATGAAAAAACTCAAAAAGCTATTGTGCATCCTTCTAGCTTATGTAATCCTTGCAACTTCTTTTGCAAGCACAGCATCTGCTTATGAAGCTTACACAACACCCGCCGGCTACGACAGCCTTGGTAAGCCGTATTATACATACGAGCAGTCCTGCTCTATGTTGCTCGACTTCATTGATACAGTGCTGTATGATGCCAATATCAACGAAGAGATTGACCTGAGTATCCTTGGTACAATCAGAATCAACCTCACATCTGTTGATAATACATTCAAATCAATTTCAGACCTTCTCGATATGGGTCTTGTCAACGTTGCACAGGGTCTCAGCCTTGTTGGTGACCTTAAAGACCTCGACGAGTCTGCTATAGTTGAGCCCAGAAGAGCTACGCATGCCGATTCAGTTGTCTTCTATGCTCTTCTTGAGTTCCTCAGCGACAACAGACCTGTTCTTGAGAAGCTTGCAAACGGTACTATCGATTTTGGCGGTATTATGGAGCTTGTTATTCCGCCCGATGATCCCGATTTGGGCTTCCTTTATGAAATTCCTGCTTTCCTTAAGGAAATGATTTATACACTTATATATAATAGTTTGCTTAAGGCTGAGTCAGAGCCCGAAATCGATGCACTTCCTGCCGGTGTTACCCTCGATTCATTTACTATCGACGGTCTCCTTCAGGATGTTGTTGACCAGCTTCTTATAGGTGACTACAACGTTTCTACTCAGTCGTACTCCGGTTTCCTTCCCAGTATGGCTGGTAAAACATCAATCACAAGCGGTTCTACATACGATCTTATCCAGAACGCTATTGACTCGCTTATGGCTGATATCCTTGTTCCCACACTTGTTGAGTCACTTCCTGATACACTTGATATCGAAGTAAGCGAAGAGTGGCCTTACGGTAACCCTGCAGAGCCCGGTCTTCTTCCCACCGTTATGGGTATTATCAACGACTATCTCAAGCTTGGTTTTGATTACAATACAGAGGAGTATCCTGTTATCGAGCTTGAGAGAGCGCTTACATGGCTTCTTGTAGGTGAAACTGTAACAGATGAAGCAGGCAATGTAACCAAGACTCCTGCCGCTCTTTACAACATCATCTCTTTCACAGATCACGGTATTGATATTAACGATGAGATTTACAACAACATCGTTTCTCTTCTCCGTGAGCTTGGCCCCGGTCTCCTTCAGATGCTTCTTCCTGAAGTTATTCCGGCGGATATGGAATTCCCGGATATGACTGAGTGGACAACAGACCAGTTCATTTCCTACATTATCCAGCTTATTGCTCCCGGTATTGATTTCTTTGCTGGCGTTCGTTTCCTTCCCGACTGTGACACAATTCAGGAATGCCTTACTTATATACTTATCAGCCTTGTTATCGATATTCTTCCCGAAAACGATTACTACGGTATGATTGAGAGCGGTGAGCTCGATCCCGAAAACGGTGCATGGATTGAAGTAGGTACAGATTACCTTATCTACTTTGTGAACTCTCTCATTCCCGTTAATATTCCGGCTGATGCACACTTTGAAGAGTTTGTTGATTACCTTGTAAACTGGCTTATCGGTGAGTTTGGCTTTATCTTCAACACAAGACAGAACCTTGCAGGTATGACTTGCTGGGAGAAGCTCGATGCAACTCTCTTCACACTTCTCGATCCCACACTTACCACAATCCAGATGACTCACGATACAGTTTCAGAGTCACTTATCAGAGGTGCAATTCTCGATGGCGTCCAGACTCTTAACATCGAGAAGATCCTCAGCTTTATCGGCAAAAACTCTTCTCCCGATGCAATCCTTAATCAGCCTGTTGTTAACTTTGTTCTTGAACTTCTCAGTGGTATTCTCTCCAGCCTTATGAACGGCCTTGAGATTATCCCCTCAAGCACTCAGAATCTTGAAGATCTTATCTACGGTTCAACAAAGGGCGGTAAGCTCGGTCAGTTCGCAGGTAACCTTCTTGATGCCCTCTACTCTGAGAGAGACTACAACTTCCCGACACTTATTCCGCTTATCGGTTCACTCATCGGTCTGAGCCAGAACGATAACTTCACAGTTAACGCTCCCGTTGGTTATCCCAACAAGACTGTAAAGGACCTTAAGACACTTATGGAGCAGTATATGCCCTCCAACGGTGACCTTGCATACAGCGATGACGGTTACTTCACATACGGTGAAGAGGACTACGAGTATCTCTACGAGTTTACAGACTTTGATGATACATACAGCGAGTGTGTAGACCTTGTAAACAGATACAACGAGAATCCCAGTTCTGTTACAGCTCTTGAAATAAAGAACCTCTACTACAGACTTGGTTATTATTATGATAAGCTCACTCCCAGAAGTGAGATATGTAAGATTCAGCTCGCTTACGAAATTGACTATGCAGAAGCTAATAATGCCGAGACTAACGATAATGGTTCAGGCGGTAAAGTTTATACAGACAGATCATGGAGACTTTACAGTGAGGCTCTTGCTAACGCTTACAAGGTAGCAGCTGATCCTAATGCAAAACAGTCAGCTATTTCTATCGCAAGACAGGAGCTCTTTAAGGCTCAGAACAGACTTAAGGATTATATCTCTCTTGCACGTTATAACGTTCTTGACGTTATGATCAGAAGAGCTGAAGCAATTCCTGAAGAGGATTACAAGCTCTACACAACACATTCACTTGCTGAGTTCAAGGCTGCTTATGCAGAGGCTACGTCAATTGACCGTGACTATGACCTTGACGATCAGTACATCGTTGACGAAACAGCAACAAGACTTGGTGACGCTCTCAACAACCTCGAGCTCTGGGAACTCAACTATGAACTTGGTGCAGATATTATCATCGATGAAGTAGTTGCAAGAGATACAAAGACAACTCTTAAATTCCGCGAGGCCAGCGGTGCAGCTGTTACAAACGTTTCAGCAACAGTTAACGGCGGTGCAGTTATTGGTGAAATGTATGAGGAAGGCGGTTACTACTGCTGGGAGATTGACCCCGCTGCAGCGACTCTTTACTCAGTTATCACTGCAACAATCAAGTTTACACAGCCTTCTACAGGTATGACATATACTGCTTATGCTTATACATTCGTATCTGCAGGTGACTATGAAATCAACTTTGATGTAAATACTTGCCAGCCCGGTTATATTCGTAACAAGTACCACCTCGGTGTTTACGGTATTGATACATCTAACTACAACGGTGTTCTTAATTACTATGTGGACCATGCTAATGCAGGCAGCGCAGGTGACTTTGCTACAATTCCTATGGGTACTGTTTATGCAGACCTTAGTGTTTACAGAAACATATCTGAGCTTCCCGGACTTATGTTTACAATTACCAAGTATGCTGATTCTTATTCGGGCGGCAACATTGGTACAGGTGTATTCAAGTCTATTGATGTTGAAGTAACATCATCTAATGAGGCAATTACTGTTGAGCCTTCTTCCTACAGCATGACTCTTAATCAGGACGATTCCAAGAACTTCACTTTCTCCGGTAACCTTCCTGAAGCAGGCGGCTCTATCACAACTCTCATTACTCCCACTGTTAACGCTCTTGCAACAAACGGCGGTTCAACAATTTCTTATCCGAAGTTTGAACTTCGTGTAATTGCTTACGATAAGAGCGTTCTCCGTGCAACAGTTAACGCAGCTATTTCTTCCTGCCGTCAGGATTGGTTCTATTCAGGCGGTTGGGATATCTACAAGAAGGATCTTGAGGCAGCAGTTACCGTTCTTAACAACCCCATGGTAACACAGGCTCAGATTGATGAAGCAAATGTTAACCTTCTTGAAGCAATCGATTGGCTTGAATACAAGTCAGCAGATTTCGAAGAGCTTCACAAGCTCATCTCTATTGCAAATTCCCTCAATCCCGATGATTATCAGGATTTCAGTGCTGTAACAGACGTTCTTAAGACTATCGACTTCTCACAGGATGTTCTTCAGCAGTCACTTGTTAACGAGATTGTCGAAAATCTCCAGGCAGCTATCGATGGTCTTGAGCCCGCTCAGGATCGTATCATTATCCGCTGCTACGATAACTCCGGTCTCCTTCATCCTCTTACCGTAATTGATGACGAAGGCAACGAAGTTCC
>JAZNKU010000179.1:0-2261 GCA_045578685.1 Eubacteriales bacterium | reverse complement strand
CTTTTCACAGGCTGTAACGAGCTTGACGAAATGAAAGCACAGCACGCCATTCTCAACGAAGACGGCAACGTTATCTTCAACGGCAGCACCTACCTTCCGCTTGAAACCATCAACTCCAATAACTTCAACCCCAATACCGTCTCCGAAACGGTATCCGTCACAGAGGAGGACGTTCCCGTGCTTCTGTCAAATCTTTTCTCCGACTACTACGGAGATATAACCGCAGACGGCAGTGTAATGAAGCTCTACAGCGTCTCAATTGAAGATTATTCCCGAACGGTTCTGTATTTCTGCCGTGAGGACAGATATGACGAAATAACGACAAAAGCCAAGGACGAGGAGATCGTCGCTGAGGTTTATACCTACAGCTACGGTTATTATGATGACAACGGCAACCACGTTTCAGCCATCTATATGCTTACCGAGGAGGAAATGGAGGCAGTTGACAGCGTTCTTAATACCCCAGCCGAGTACCGTGTAAGCTTCGACGAGCGGTTATGCTGTGCCGAGATCTGTCAAGGCACAAGGGATCAGGTGTTTATGTACGAAAAGGCAAACCTCTATCTTGTGGACGGCACCTACTGGCTCAAGGATATGGACGGCGATTACGTTACCCACGAGGTCCCTGAGGAGCTGACGGCTTTATTTGATAAAATGATGGAACCCAAGCTTATTGCACAAGGTTTTTTGGAAGAGGATGTCGCCTGAATAAAGGAGAAATATATGAATAAAAAGCTTATCTTTCTTATAACGGCATTGCTGTTATGTACATCCCTTGTATCCTGTGACTACAAGGAAACACACGCAAGACATACATCTGACAGCACTATTGAGATAATGGGAAATACGTACACCCTGTTGGGACCTGACGACCCGTTTGTGAGTGTATATCCTGCATTTTCCACACAGATATACGTTACCGAAAGCGGTGTTCCTACCCTTTTGTCGAGAGTATTTCATGAAGACGTGAAGTTAGGCAGCAGCTATATGACGAAAAACGGGTATTTTATATCAACCGGCACAGGTATATACTGCCGAGACGATATTTACCCCAACCTTGAGGAGCTGCTTAAGCCCGAGGAATACGACTGCTACGTGTACGAATACTACGCAAACGACAAATACAACGGCTATACCCTGACCGAAGAAGAAATGGCAGCGGTAGACAAGGTGTTAAGTGATGTTGCGCCGATTGCTTCTTATGACCTTGGATATATGCCCATAACAAAGCATACTATCGATCTTTGTTACCTTGATACTGAGACCGACGCTACCTCTTTTCTGCACCGCTTGCTCGTGTTTGAAAAAGGGTACGGCTTTACAAGCCTTAGGGAAAACGGCACCACCGAATATTATATAGTACCCGAGGAGCTTGAAAAGCATTTTGACAGTATGACGAAGGCGTATACCGATGCCTATACCGATTAAAAAGGAGCAAATATGAGCATTGAGCAAAAAACCAAACAGCTTAAGCGGTTTTACGACAGCCTTCCCGACTGGTACTGGAAATTCGGACTGCACGATGCAAGAATAACCATGCTCAATGAGGATCACCACCGGGGCAGAAGTTATCTTGACATACATATAGATGCCGTCGGAGCAATGTTTGAGCAGGATATTACCAAGATACGTCTGTACGATTACAAGATACTCTACCCTGTTGACCTCGGAGCTTTGGAGGGCGGCTACTGGATGACCGACAGTATCGATTTCCTTGATTCAGGCAGATATCATCTTAAAGCTGAGATATCCTGCAATAGCGATAAAGACCTTATCGCATTTGAAATACGCTTTTCGGATGCTGAGGTTATAAGAAAAGGATCGACTGTTACACGCTGACCGTGTACTTGATCTTACATTACAAATTCCACAAACGGAGGAATTCCCTGTATGATAAAAAATATACTTCTTATTTGTTCGTTGATATCTCTGATATGTGCAATTATCATTATCTGTATATCCGCATACAAGTTCAAAAGCTCGGACAATAAGGCTGTCAGTGAGATCTATCCTCTTCATAAAAAACTGTTGACCACAGCTCAGATCTTGTCAGCTGTTGCCGTTATTGGGGCTTCATCGGTATAATTTTAAACTAAGAATCAAAACCACCGGCTTAGCCGGTGGTTTGCACTACCCCTATAAGGGGATATTGCCGGCCAGCGCTTGTAAGCGCATTGAACAGTCCGACACCCGCACCACTTTTTCTGCTTCCGCTAAAGCGGTTTATTATTTGCGTTTGTCTGCCGGCTCACCCGTAAACG
>JAZNKU010000178.1:0-4510 GCA_045578685.1 Eubacteriales bacterium | reverse complement strand
CTGCTACCCGGGCTTAAAGCAGAAAAGGTCTGTGCTGATCTAAGCCTTCCCTTGGCAGAGACGGTAATCGTGGGAGAAACACCGCAAACCTACATATCAAAATAACACCTATCATATAATACACCGAGGTGAAGTTGAATTGATAAAAAACGTAAATTGGAAAAAGTTATTTATAAGTATAGTTATCAGCCTTGGTGTAGGTGTGGTTGCAGGACTTCTGACCCAAAGCTCAGTGGCAGATTACGCTATACTCGACAAGCCCGCTTTTTCTCCGCCAGCGTGGCTCTTCCCTTTGGTGTGGGGGATACTGTATGTATTAATGGGTATAAGTTCGTATATCATCTACAATAGTGGATGTATAAACCGTTCAAATGCTCTTAAGATATACGGTGTCCAGCTTTTTGTAAATTTCTTCTGGCCTTTGATCTTTTTCAACATGAAGCTGTTTTTCCTTGCGTTTGCATGGATACTGCTTCTGTGGGTTCTTGTGATTCTTATGATAGTACGTTTCTTTGGTTGTAATAAGATTGCTGCTTACCTACAGATACCATATCTTCTGTGGGTAACCTTTGCCACGGTGCTTAACTATGCCGTTGCGATGATGAATTAAAATGGGACACATAAATGCAACAGATCAGAGTGCCGACAAACTCGGTTGACCGCAAGCGACTAGTGATATTTAAAAATAATAATTGAAATGAACAAAATATAATAAAAGATATAACTGCAAGGGAAACATTAAGTTTTCCTTGCAGTTACTTGCTTTTTGTGAAATACTTCTCTGTCGTACATAAATCGGGTGCATGAATGCACCCGATTTTATGCTTTATCTTTGATAATAAGCTTTTTCAAAGCTTCTACGGCACAGATTATCGCCTTCTCGGTATTTTCATCCATATCGTCTGCGGGGTCAATACCGAGGGCTTTACGCTCCTGATTCCATACGGTATGAAGAACCGTTCCGCATCTTACTCCTCTCGCCGCCGCTACGGTAAAGAGTGCGGCAGATTCCATTTCGCTGCAAAGAACTCCGAGTCGTTTCCACGCCTCCCACTTATTATTGAGGGCATACGAGACCGGCATAGAGTCGGGACTGTGCTGTCCGTAGAAGGAATCCTTGTTTTGTACAACACCCACATGATATCTGTAACCTAATTCTTTTGCTGCCTCTGCTAAAGCACATGTGACCTCAAAATCAGCTGTGGCTGGATATTCGATAGGGGCATACTCAAGGCTTGTTCCTTCATGACGGATAGCAGAGCTTGCAATTACGCAGTCACCGCTCTCTACCTTAAGGTTGATACCGCCGCAGGTGCCTACACGGATAAAAGTATCCGCACCTAACTTAACCAGCTCCTCCATAGCAATAGAGGCTGAGGGACCGCCAATACCGGTAGATGTTACACTTACCTTCTTACCCAACAATGTGCCTGTATAGGTTGTAAATT
Source organism: Eubacteriales bacterium (assembly GCA_045578685.1). Taxonomy (GTDB): domain Bacteria; phylum Bacillota; class Clostridia; order Oscillospirales; family CAG-272; genus RGIG7300. Next base: position 3,062 of record JAZNKU010000178.1, on the reverse strand, counting down.
CTCTGTTAGTAGCTACATGTACCGCAGAGTCAAAATACTTCGCTATCTTCTCCGCTCTCGCAGGATCACCGGGAAGTATGACATATCTGCCCACGTCGCCCTTTTTCATTGCTATATGATACTGAAGTTCTGACATGATATTTCTCCTTTAAAACACAAAAGCCGTCCATTGGACGGCTTTAAGTTATTAATTTTCATTGTTATCCTGCTGGGGCTTAGGAGTATGTCCGTAGCCGTAACCGTAGCCATATCCGTAAGAGGAATAACCGTACTTGCTTCCATATTTAGAATACTTATAGCCCTTCTTCTTGTAGTAGCCATTACCCTTGCTTACAACATTGTTGAGGATGATACCGATAATATTGGCACCAACGAACTCAAGTCTGGAAAGAGTATCTCTTGTCGCAGGGTGTGTCGAAGAATTTGCCTTAACAACAAGAGCTACGCCGTCAACCATCGCAGAAAGCTCAAGGGCATCCGCTACGAGATTGATAGGGGCGGAGTCAACGATGACAAAATCAAAGGATTCCTCAAGCTGTACAAGAAGTGCACGCATAGCATCACTGGAAAGAAGCTCTGCGGGGTTGGGAGGAATAACACCTGCTGTCATAACATACAGATTACCCTTGCCGCTGGGGCGAATAGCATCCTCACACTTTGCCATACCGGAAAGCACATTTGAAAGTCCTACTGAATTCTCAATACCGAACCTGGTATGAACCTTAGGTTTACGAAGGTCTGCATCTATAAGAAGGACTTTAGCATCTGTCTGTGCTATAGTGATAGCTGTATTGGAAGAAACAGTAGTCTTACCCTCACTGGGAAGAGCACTTGTTATAAGAAGCTTTTTACATTTCTTATTGCCGGGAAGAGCGAAGGAAAGATTGGTACGGATAGCTTTGAATGCTTCTACTAAAGCAAAGTTGGATATCTCACTAACCATTGCGGTCGCACCGGCAGTCTTTTTTACATCATTTTTTGCCATAGCCGTATCCTTTCTTCTTAGCAGATTCAAAGTTAGGTACACTACCTAAAAGCGGTACACTGTAGCTATCAACGATATCATCTTCATCCTTGATTCTTACATCAGATACCTCTACAATAAGAACAACAAGGAAAGCAAGGATAGCTCCGATGAGAAATCCCATAACGGTATTACGAGCCATATTTCTGGAGTTTGAGGGCTCAAGAGCAACTCTTGCACTGTCTGCAATACTGATAGAATTTCTATTTTCGTGCTCGAATATCTTCTTGGGTGCAAGCTCCTCAAATATCTTACCGATATTGTATGACACCTCTTTATCGTGGGTCGTTACTGTAAAGGTGAAAAGATAGGTCTCTTCTATAAGAGTATACTTGACACAGCTACTTGCAAGCTTGGTGGCAGAATAGGTCCTTTCGTTCCATGCCTCGGGGAAACGAGCCTGATACTCAGAGGAGATCTCCTCCATAAAATCATTTGTTTTGAGAAGAGCAAGATAACTGTTTACAACATCCTTAGCCCATTTCACCTGTGACACATCATCAGAAGTGTCCGTGTCGGTTCCGGTGGTCTGATTGTTAACATATACGGTAACGCTGGACGAATAAACAGGTTCGTAGGTGATATAACTGTATGCACCTGCAAGGCTTGCAAAAACTATTGCAGCAATCACTAAGATCCACCATCTGGACTTAAGCAACTGCAATATATCAAGCAACGAAAAATCTCTCTTTTCCATCTTTATCCTCTCGAAAAATTAGTTAATTTACATACTTTGATATTATATCACACCATACAATATCTGTCAATGTCTATTTCTTGCCTAAAATGTTAACACAATACATATATGCAACCTGCGATACCTGTGCTCGCTGAGCTGTTATCTTAGGGTTCAGCTTGTTGTCGTTACTACCCGAGATGCAACCTGTATGGAGTGCCCAGTTCATTGCATCATACGCGTAGGACGAAAGATATGAAGCATCTTCAAAAGATTTGTACAGCTCCGGACTGATACCGGAGGGTACACCTCTGACTACTTTTGTGAAGTTATATAGCATAACCACCATATCCTGACGGGATACAGGAGCATTAGGGTTGAATTTACCGTTACCTACGCCCGAAGCTATACCCTTGGCGTAAGCCCACTGCACATAGGGTGCGTACCAGGATCCAACCTTAACATCAGAGAAGGATGATGTGGTATAGGGCTTAATATTGACCTGACCGAGTTGGGCAAGCATAGTAACCATCTGGGCACGGGTAAGATAAGAATAGGGGTCAAAGCTGTATTTAACAGAGGATGTACCGCTCATAACACCCTTATTATAACAGAAATTTACTGCATCGTAAAACCAGTTATAGCTCTTGACATCATAGAAGGGTCTGCCGAGCTTAGGTGTACCCTCTATGAACATTGCAGATTCAAGTCCACGGCGATAAACAAGGCCGCTGACTACCTGTCCACCCGCCTTTTTAAACTCAAGAAAAGCGTCCTTTACAGCCTCGGGCTTATACTTCTCCGCTCCGTCTATAAGCAGGTCCTTAAGCTTGAAGCTGTCGTATCTTTTCCACGGATCACCTAAGTTATATGTAAAACTTACAAGAGCGTCATACTGCTTTTGGGTAACCGTAATAGAATAACTGGCAAGAAAGCTGTCGAGATATACCTCGTGCTTTGCAAGTGCCTGTACGAGGAGTGCGCTTGCATCAGCCTCTGAGATACCGTTGGGATAATCGGACGCTCCGCAGGTAGTACCGTAACCGATAGAATAATGGTTATAGTCCCAATATTTATACTGTCTGTAACCCTCGAGCTTCTTGATCATGGCAAGTCCGTCAGGGCCGACCTTGAACTGCTTGGTACCCGAACCTACAGGTACAACATAATCAAGAGACACCCAACCCGTCTTGCCGTTGATGGATATCTTGCCCCAGTTTCCGTTTATCTCGGTGATATTTACCGTCTGATCGCGGTATACCTTACCGATAACCGAACTGTCTGTCGTAGCCGAAGCTCTTACATTAAGAGTGCCCGTCGATACTACATAGGCACCCGGAGCAGCCGCGTTTGCTACCGCTG
>JAZNKU010000177.1:0-4826 GCA_045578685.1 Eubacteriales bacterium | reverse complement strand
AGTCCCGGATGGAGGTTTACCTCGTAACCGTAGGAAGCATAAAGGGTAGCGGAGCTGTTACAGATTATCTGATGGGTATAGTCTGCGGAATAGGTGATATATCCCGCATCGGCCTCTTCCTTGCTGAAGCACCAGCCGCGGAATACCATACCCGCTCTTCTGGGCTGCTGGGTCGGAAGGGTGACAACCGAGCCGGCATCAACCGTAAACGCACCGGGTGCGCCTACACCGCCGTTGGCATCAAAGCTGACGGTAACGCCCGCAGCATGGGCGGGGAACGCCATAGCAATGCCGTTAAAGAGCATTAAAATGACCATGATCATTGAGGATAATCTTCTTTTCATAACTACCTCCTGAAATTACAACTTTATTAATAACATATTACCAATAAATGGACAATTTGTCAATGATATATGTATTTTTTCTTCCTAATTTGTACAAACTAACCAAAAGGCTGGAATTTTATTTTTCAAGAAAATTCGGATATTTTGTTGATTTTTCATTTTGTAAGTGATATAATGTAAAAAGTAAGATCTTTAAGAATGTACAGAGATACGGCAAGATCGACCCAAATAGCACAATTATGCCGTCACTCTGTGACGGCGTTTATTTTGCAGATTTCAGGAATTATTATGGAAGAAAAAATCATGCTTGATTCCATGGCTATGGACAGAGCCATGACGAGAATAGCTCACGAAATAATAGAACGAAACAGCGAGGCTACCGAACTGTGCCTTGTCGGTATACACCGTAAGGGTGTTCCTCTGGCAAATCAGATAGCCGAATCTATCCGAAAATTTTCGGATATGACCGTATCGGTGGGTGAGCTTGATATAACCGACCACCGCGACGATCTTCATATGTTTGACGCCTCGGAAGCACAGGGCGAAACGAAAATTCCTTTTGATATACATGACAAGATAGTTGTGCTGGTGGATGACGTTATCTTTACCGGCAGAACGGTGCGTGCTGCAATGGATGCTCTTATTGCAATGGGGCGTCCCGGCTGTATACAGCTTGCCGTGCTGATAGACCGAGGTCACCGCGAGCTACCCATAAGAGGTGACTATGTGGGTAAGAATATCCCTACCTCGAGAAGTGAGAGAATATCGGTAAGACTTCCCGAGTTCGACGGAAAAAAAGAAGTAGCCATCATCAAAGCGGTAACGCTTTGATGAATGCGGAGTGCGGAATGCGGAGTGCGGAATTCAGGTGATTTTTGTTGCAGTAATGCAACAAAAATTCCATTCAATTTTATAAGTTTACTGTTTCCTCTTGTTTAACCAAACAAATACAGCAAGTGAAAATCAAAAGTAACAAACAGAAAAATACAGTTAACCAAAACAAAAAGTAGATTTTCGACCTTAAGGGAGAAAATCATCCATAATTCCGCACTCCGCACTCCGCATTCCGAATTAAACATATTCTCCCTCCCCCACTGTAAACAAACTAACGATTATAATAAAATTTATATAAGGAGGACATTTTTATGTCTAAAGAAAAGGTAGTTATCGGTAACGAAGGCATTACCGATGCCCGCAAGCTCGGCATACCCAAGATGCTGCTCTTAGGTTTCCAGCATATGTTCGCTATGTTCGGCGCAACTGTGCTTGTTCCCCTCTTGACAGGTCTTGACGTTGCCACCACACTTCTCATGGCAGGTCTGGGTACACTTCTGTTCCATGTTCTGACTAAGTTTAAGGTTCCCGCATTCCTCGGCTCTTCCTTCGCATTCCTCGGCGGTTACGCTGCGGTTGCGCCTCTGCTTGAGGACGGAAGCTCCAACACAGAGATGATCCCCTACGCTTGTCTGGGTGTTGCGGCTGCAGGTCTTGTTTACCTTGCGCTGGCTCTCATCATCAAGCTGGTCGGTGTAAGAAGAGTTATGAAGTTCTTCCCGCCCGTTGTTACCGGTCCTATCATCATTGCTATCGGACTCGGTCTTTCCGGATCTGCAGTAAACAACTGCTCCGCTAACTGGCCTCTTGCACTTATCGCACTTGCTATCGTTGTTATATTCAACATCTGGGGCAAGGGTATGTTCAAGATCATCCCCATCCTCCTCGGTGTTGTAGGTTCCTTCCTCATAGCTGTTATCGTTGGTAACGTGTGCGGCGCTGAGAGCTGGGCTATAGATTTCTCCGGTGTCGCTTCTGCTAAATGGATCGGTCTTCCTTTCCGGGCAGAACTCTCTATATTCGGCATCGACTGGTCTCAGACCGATCTGATCGTCAGCTCTATTTTTGCTATAGTCCCCATCGCACTTGCTACAATGATGGAGCATATCGGTGATATATCCGCTATAGGTGCAACCACAGGCAACAACTTCATCAAGGAACCGGGTCTGCACCGTACCCTCATGGGTGACGGTCTTGCAACTACCCTCTCCTCTGTCTTCGGCGGTCCCGCAAATACCACCTACGGTGAGAATACAGGTGTGCTTGCTCTGTCAAAGGTTTATGACCCCAGAGTTATCAGACTGGCTGCCGTATTTGCTATCATAGTTTCATTCTGCCCCAAATTTGCAGCACTTATCAACTGTATCCCCACAGCTATCATCGGCGGTATCTCCTTTGTACTCTACGGTATGATCTCCGCTATCGGTGTTAGAAACGTCGTTGAGTCCAAGGTTGATTTCACCAAGTCAAGAAACCTCATCGTTGCAGCAGTTATTCTTGTCAGCGCTCTTGGTCTCGGCGAAGCCGCAACCTTTACTATCGGCGGTGTAACCATCAAGCTCACCGCTCTGGCAGTTGCATCTATCGCAGGTATTCTTCTCAATGCTATCCTTCCCGGTAAGGATTACGTGTTTGAGAGAAGCCATCCCAAGGATACAGGCGTTAACTTCGCAGTAGGTCAGAATACCAAGGAAGAAGAATAATAACAATAACACAAAAAAGCCTCTTCGGAGGCTTTTTTTAATGCGGAGTGCGGAGTGCGGAATGCGGAATTATGGATGATTTTCTCCCTTAAGGTCGAAAATCTACATTGATATTTTGGGCTATCTGTATTTTATAGTTTGTTGCTTTTATATTTATTGTATTTGTTTAGTTAAATAATAAGTATCAGCATACTCTTAAAAATTTAATGGAATTTTTGTTGCATTAATGCAACAAAAATCACCTGAACTCCGCACTCCGCACTCCGCATTCCGCATTCCGCATTTACGTAAAAAGCTCTCCCAACGGAGAGCTTTTTTTACGTTAAATAATATTCATCGTAGAGTATCGCTGCATCCTCAAAGTGATAGCTTGGGTATTTGCTTCCGTCGCCTGCACCGAGAGTTACAAGGATATATCTGTGACCCTCTACCTCTGCGTAGCTTGCCAGACACAGTCCTGCACCCGTGGTATATCCCGTCTTGCCGCCTAATATCTTGCCGTCAAGTGAATACTCCTTCATGGGCTCGTTGAGAGTGCTTTCAAGAAGTATTCCGTTTTTATGCTGTTCGGTGGCTGTGGTAAGATATCTGTCAGCGGTCACTATCTCAAAAAAGATCTCGTTTTCAAGTGCCTTTGAGAACAGCAGAGCCATATCCGCCGCAGTCGAATAGTTGTCGGCATCGTCAAGTCCGGTAACATCGGAAAAATGAGTGTTCTTCATACCTATCTGCCTTGCACGGCGGTTCATAAGAATAACAAACGCCTCCTCGTCCCCTGCGATATGCTCGGCAGCTCCAAGAGCCGCGTCCCCTCCGCTCGGAAGCATTATACCGTAGAGAAGGTCCCGTACACTCACTCTTTCTCCTGCCGCAAAGCCCGCAACAGACGCGTGGGATGCAGTCATAGCGCTGATTATATCCCCGCTGAAGGTATAGTGGTCGTCAAGGCTGTCACATCTTTCGATAACGGTAAGGGCGGTCATGATTTTAGTCAGAGAAGCGATCGGAAGTCTTTCGTTCTGATTCTTCGAGTAGCATATACGCTCCCCGTCAAGATCTATCATAAGGGCGCTGTGGCTTGAGAGCTGTTCGGTGCCCTCGGTGCTCGCGATCAGTGCCTCTGTGTACCAGGGGGTAAAATTTTTCTGCCAATGGAGTAAAAGCACGAGCCCTATTGCGAGAAGTATTATTAATATGGGTATGATATTACTTTTCTTTTCGGTTTTTTTAGCCATTCTTTTTTCCTGTTTTCTTTGCCAAAGGATTCTGCCTCATTGCCTCCTCCATGCCCTTGTCGCTGACATGGGTATATATCTGGGTGGTGTTGAGCTGCTCGTGTCCGAGGATATCCTTTAAGACACGGACATCCACCTTACCCGTCTGATACATAAGGGTGGCGGCGGTATGGCGGAGCTTGTGCACCGAGCATTTTTTATAGCCCAGATCCGCCATATCAAGGTATTTATAAACTATCTTCTGCACCATCTGATTGCTCAGCCGTCGGTGGTTGCGGCTGATAAACAGAGCGTTCTTATCCTTGGGCTCACCGTCTCTTGATCTTACGGCAATATATCTTTTAAGAGCATCGGCACATGCCTCGTTGAGATAGATTATACGCTCCTTGTTGCCCTTACCGAGCACTCTCAGTGAACGAAATTCCCTGTCAAGGTCATAGAGGTTGATGCCGGTAAGCTCGGAGAGTCGCATTCCGCAGTTGAGAAAGAGGGTCAGTATACAGTAATCTCTTTCACGGTGCTTTGACTCCTCGTCCCTTTCTACCGCCGTGAGAAGTGAGATGCTCTCCTCAAGGGTAAGAAACTTGGGGAGCTTGTTCTTGATACGGGGTCCCTCCATGTTTTCGCAGGGATTTACGTCTATCTCCCCTCTTGTCACCAAAAGATATTTGAAAAATCCCTTGAGGCTTGAGAGCTTACGGGCTCTGGTG
>JAZNKU010000176.1:0-3667 GCA_045578685.1 Eubacteriales bacterium | reverse complement strand
ATCAATAAGGGCGAGACCCTCGGTCTCGTTGGTGAGTCCGGTTGCGGTAAGACCACCGTGGGAAGAACTCTTCTCCATCTTTATAAGCCCACCGCAGGTGAGGTGTACTATAACGGCCAGCCCGTTAAGACAAAGGCGCAGATCAAGGAATTCCGCAAGAAGGCTACAATGGTATTCCAGGATCCCTATTCCTCCCTTAACCCCAGAATGACAGTATCCGATATCATCGGTGAGCCTCTTGACGTTCATAAGATGTATGTGGATAAAAAGGAAAGAGAAGAGAGAATCCTCTCTCTTATGGCAGAGGTAGGACTTAACTCCGAGCACGCATCCAGATATGCCCACGAGTTCTCCGGCGGTCAGCGTCAGCGTATCGGTATTGCCCGTTCTCTTGCCCTCAACCCTGACTTCATCGTATGTGACGAGCCTGTTTCCGCACTTGATGTTTCGATTCAGGCACAGGTTATCAATATGTTCGACGAGCTTCAGGATAAGAAGGGACTTACTTATCTCTTTATCGCTCACGACCTTCTTGTTGTTCGTCACATCAGTGACCGTATCGCGGTTATGTACCTCGGTAAAATGGTAGAGCTGGCAGATGCAGACGAGATCTACAACAGACCTCTGCACCCCTACTCTAAGTCTCTGCTCTCCGCGGTGCCCGTGCCCGATCCCAAGATCGCAAGAGCAAACCAGCGTATCGCCCTCGAGGGTGATATCCCCAGCCCCCTCAACGCTCCCTCCGGATGTCCCTTCCGTACCCGTTGCCGCTATGCAACAGAGCAGTGTGCGTGTGAAATGCCCGAGTTCAAGGAGGTTGAAAAGGGTCATTTCGTAGCTTGTCATAATATAGACAAGGCTAACTGAATGTGATCTGTCAGATCACGCATCAATCATGTTAACTAAGCCGAAAGGCTTAAATTAAAAAAGAAATTTTTTAAGAAAGGAAGAAAAACTCATGAAGAAGTTTTTAGCACTCCTCCTTGCAGCAGTTATGCTTCTCTCTTTTGCAGCATGTACTCCTGCAACCAAAGATCCCTCTACGGGTGACGATCAGGCAAATGCAGAGCCTACCTCTATGGCAGTATGTCTCGCATCTGAGCCTGACACAATCGACCCTGCCCTCAACTCCGCAGTTGACGGCGCAACCATGGTTTCCCATCTTTTCTCCGGCCTCGCTAAGTGGGCACAGGACGAGGATGGCAAGCTCGTTATCGTAGCTGACGCAGCCGAAGAGCTCGTTGAAGGCGTTGTAAACGATGACGGTACCGTAACCTACACCTACACCATCAAGGACGGTGTAAACTGGTCCGACGGTAAGGCAGTTACCGCAGGCGACTTCGCATTTGCATGGCAGCGCGCTGCTTCCGTAGCTCTCGCAGCAGACTACGGTTACATGTTCGAGGTTGTTGACGGTTACGCTGATGTTTGGGATGTTGATGATGACGGCAACCCCGTTAACCCCGACGCTAAGCTCAATGTTGTAGCTAAGGATGACAAGACCCTCGAGGTTACTCTCGCAAACGCAGTTTCCTACTGGAACGAGCTCCTTGCATTCCCCACCTACTTCCCCGTTCGTGAGGATGTTGTAGCTAACGAAAACTGGGCAACTGATCCTTCTACATACGTATGTAACGGTGCATACAAGATCACATCTTGGGAGCACAACTCTGTAATCGTACTCGAGAAGAACGAGAACTACCACGGCGCAGCTGACGTTAAGATGGACAAGATCGAGTTCTACCTCTCCGATGACTCCAACAACATGCTCGCTAACTTCGAGAACGGTGCATGGCTCCTTATCGACGACGTTCCTACAAACGAAATCGCTAACCTTAAGGAAACATATCCCGAAGAGTTCGTAGTAGCAGGCCAGATCGGTACTTACTATGTAAACTGGAATGTAAACGAGAACATCCTTCCCGAGGGCAACACCCTTACAGGCGCTGAGGCAGAGGCTGCTATGGCTGAGATCAGAAGCGCTATCGGTCTTCTCTACGACCGTAACTACATCGTAGAAGAGATCGGTCAGGCAGGTCAGGTTCCCGCTCCCGCATTCGTTGCAATGGGTATGACCAACCCCGACGGTACCGAGTTCTACAAGACAGCAGGTACAAGCGAAGAATATGACGGTTACTACGATGTTTCCAAGGAAGCTATCGAGTCCAACTTCAACTCCGCTATCGAAACCCTCAAGAAGTACTATGACTGGGACGGCGAGAAGTTCACTAACTTCCCCACCATCACATACCTCTACAACACTTCCGATGCTCACAAGCTCATCGGTGAGTACCTCCAGTCCGCTCTTGCAGCAGTTGGTATCAACATGCAGCTCGAGAATCAGGAATGGGCTACATTCCTTAACACTCGTAAGGACGGCGGCTACACTGTAGCTCGTAACGGCTGGCTCGCAGACTACAACGATCCGATCTGCTTCCTCGATATGTGGACCTCCGTTTCCGGTAACAACGACGTTCAGTACGGTAAGGGCGCTCACAAGGATCTCGCTATGTACGACCTCGACCTCACCGCTTACGGTTACGACATCAAGGTAGAGGACGGCACATGGGCAGAGACCTACGATGTTCTCATCGCTGAGATCAAGGCTTGCACAGATAACGAGGTTCGTTATCAGCTCATGCACGTAGCTGAGGATATCCTCATGTCTACCGGTGCTATCACTCCTCTCTACTACTACACCGACATCTACATGGTAGATGATTCCGTTTCCGGCTTCTTCGCTAACCCCCTCGGCTACAAGTACTTCATGTACTGCGAAGTTGCTGAATAATAGTAGACAGCAAAGCGATATAGCTTAACTAACTATAAAGCCCATCTGCAATGCAGATGGGCTTTTTCTTTATATATACAAAACAAGCCTGAGTTAAAAGGCTTGTTTTTCGCTATTTGTTTTTATAACTGATGACCTCATTTATAATTGCCCCAAAAACAACAAGAGGCAAGATAATCATGTATAAATAGTCTACGCTAATATGCAGAGGTCGGTATAACCAACCGGATAAAATTAATATAACAGCAAAAGTTATATTTATAATAGACATTATTTTTTCTTTTTTACTCATAGGTCTGTTTTTATTATTGCCGTCGGCTTCATCCTTTGTTTTTGTCATATTGTCTTTGATAACGCTCAATAATAGGGATATGAACATAAAGGAAAATAAGCTTATCGCCTCACCAACATAATTATCGGTAAAATAAAAACATATCACCAGCCCACAGAAAACAATAAGCGATAATATTCTTAACGCCAAAAGTATCTTTTTGCTCATACTCCTACCTCCTATGTTGATATATAAATGATATCACAGAATATTCTATTTGTCAAACAACATAAAAGCCATCTGCAGATGGCTTTTTTCTTTTATTTGATTATTCAACAAAAATTGCCAGACATAAAGAAATTATCATTGAAAATAATAATAGCAGAGCTTGAGTCAACTCATGCTCTTTAAGATAGATTTTAAAAACGCCCTATACGGGCAAGTAAGGAGAAAACAACAATGGCTAACAATTCCTCTAACAAGGTAATGGTTCCCGAAGCAAAGGCTGCTCTCGAGCAGTTCAAGATGGAATCCGCAAGCGAAGTAGGCGTAACCCTCAATAAGAGCTACAACGGCGATCTCACCTCCCGTCAGGCAGGCTCTAT
>JAZNKU010000175.1:0-3379 GCA_045578685.1 Eubacteriales bacterium | reverse complement strand
TCTTCCATGGTCAGAGGATGACCATCAGAGAACTTGATACCGTTCTTCAGAACGAAGTTATAAGTAACAGTGTCATCATCGTTCTCAACGATCTCATAGTCCTTGGTAACAACAGCTTCGTTTTCACCGTAAGCTACCTTGATCTCGCCGTCTTCGTACTTAGCGCCAAGCATACCGATCTGTGTCATGGACACGATGGTTCCGTCGGGAGCTGAGGTGTAGAAGAAGGGGTTGAATAATCCGTCAAGCTGCTCTGTCATGATAACAAAAGCATCTGCGTTGCTGCCGGAACAGCCGGCAAGCATTGTTACAGAGCCAAGGCACATAACAACGCAAAGGATCAGTGAAAGAATTTTCTTTGACATTTTGTTTGCTCCTTTATATACATTATTTTTTAAACTTATTCAAGGACAGCGGTGTAGCCGTTTATGACCACATCAACAGTCTCGGGGGCATCGCCTACCGCCTTATATTCGATTTCAGCGACAGTGACTCCGTTAGCTTCGCCCATACCGCAAACAAGACCGATTGAATAGTCTTCAACACCGAAGAAGCATGCTGAATCTATCTGGAGTTTACTTGCAGTAATACTAACATTATTAATCTTCGCATCCGCCAAAATACGGCCTGCAAAAAGACCGAAGCAGGAGCCGACCTTACGGGTCCCCGCCTTCATGGTAAAGGTAACGTTTTCAAACTTAACATTATTGATTTTCGCTGTTTCTGTAAGACAACCAAACAAACCTGCATTTTCCTTGGAATTGTTAGTCTGTTCAAGTTCTATATTCTTCATGGTGTATCCGTTACCGTTTATAACACCGCTGAATTTGCCGTACATAAAGGATGTCGGCCAGTTTTTATCTGCAAAATCAAGATCTGCGTGGATCTCATAGTTACCCTTGACGCTTGCGTTATCAAGGAATTGATCTACATTATATATATGGTACCACTCACCTTCCTTCCACTCAACGTAGAGCTTAAGCGAAGTGTCGGTAGCTGTTCCCTTCTCATAGTCGACGGCACCGGGGTGAATCAGTGTAGCTGTATCAACCTTTTTTGCGGCTGCCTCATCATAATAAACAGATTCAAAGGTATAACCTGATCTTTCAGGAAAGTTGAACATATCAACAGCTCCCGTTTCTTCGTTCAGTGCGGGGACAGAAATTTCAGTTACTGTATTAGGATCAAAGCTGTATGTACCGTTGAGAGCAGAATCATCAATATTATAGAACTCAATATTAAAGAGAGGTATCCACGCTGCATAAAGTGTAAGAACAGGTTCATCGGCATTGTAATCAGCCGAGGGATCTATCTTTACTCTATCTGTTTCAAAATCCCACTTTTCGGAGTATGTATAACTACCATCCTCCTCTTCGATACGCTCTTTATACCAACCTGCAAGAAAATGTCCGTTGTTGATAGCAGCAAAAGCGTCGTTGCCACGCTTCGCATCGTCAGGAGAAAGAAGAGCTATCTCAGATACATCATCGGGATTGAACGAATCCACGATAACGGATGTGTTGGTAGTGAAGATACCCCCGTTAGCGTCAAACTTAACGCTAACGGTGTATCCGTCGTTATTGTTTATCTCATACGGTGTGCGATTATCAGCACAACCGCTAATTACGAGAGCGGTGAGGATCACGACAACCGTAAGAATTATTGATCGCAATGTCTTATTCTTCAGAGTTTTCATTCGGTTCGTCCGCCTCCTTCTTCGTGATTATCTTTTTCTTGTTAAGCAGAAATGCACCGGCAAGACCGACAATGATAACTATACCAACAACAATAGAAATCGTAATGATAACTTTACCGCTGTTTGACTCTTTCTTGTTTTCAGTATCATCAGTCTCCTCGTTCTTTTCGGACTCAAGTGACTTGATTCTCTGTTCAGCGGAAACAAGTTCAGAATAGTTGTTTACAAGAGCCTGCTGCTCTGTTGTAGCAATCTTATCAAACGCAGCACGTGCTTCCTTAACAAGAGCCTTATCGTCAGCACTTACTCTCTCGGGTATCGCCTTAATAAGCTTGATAGCTTCAACAGAAGTCTTATCCGGTGCTGCAGGACCGTCGATCCTGAGATCGAAATACTGATCGCAGATAAACGAGTCATAGCCAACACCGTTTACGGGCTTAACCATCATAGGTTTATTTTCAACATAACCTACATAGTCAATAAAGTTTGCACCGTAAAATACGCTGAAGTACTGACCGTCAGTTGCATTCCACATATAATAAGGAAGCATTCCTGTGCCCTTGATAGCTACTTCATTGCCGTCATAGTCGGTATATGTACCGTAATCGCCCGATCCGGGGATATGCTCAAAACTTTCGTAATACTTGGGATCGAACTCTTCTTCAAAGTTAGGAACATTATAGCTGCCGAAGATAACCATCTCCAGTTTGTTACACTGATAGAACGCCTTATGGCCGATGGCTGTGGTCATAAAAGGAAGTTTAACACGAACAACATCACTTCCTGCAAAAGCAAGAGCTGAAATTCGCACGGTATCCTCATCTACAATAACGTCCTCAATCTCAGTGCCGGCAAATGTAATAAGCTCATACCCGTCTCCGTTTTTACAGTAAAGCGATCCGTCTATTACTACAGCATTGTCGCTGAGCTCAAAGTTGTAAACAGTAACTTCCTTTTTCTCTCCGTTAACCTTTTCGGTGGTTATGGAGCTGAAAGGCTTGACCTTACACATGGCAAAGGGATTATCACCGATCTTTTCGATATCCTCACCGAGAGTTATCTTAACGTCAGTAAGTGTTTCCTTCATAAATGCATTTTTACCGATATTCACAGCCGCTGTAAGATCAATATCGGTAATTGCGTCATACGCAAAGGAATAGTCGCCGATATTTTCGGACTTATTGAGATTAGTAACGATTTTTAAGGGATCACAGTATGAGAAGGTTCCTTCTCCTGTATCGGTTCCCTTTTCGTTAAGAGTTACCGATGCGAGCTTACGATTGGAAACAAAGGCGTAATCACCTACAGACTCACAGCCGGAAATGTCGATTTTTTCAAGACCGCACTCCATAAATGCATATTCGTCTATCTTTTCAATGCCAGTAAGATTAATATTCTTAAGTGAATCGTCACCAGCAAATGCATACTTCGGTATCTCTGTAATCTTATCGCTGAGCTTGACATCAACGAGCTGTCTGCAATAAGAGAAAGAATACTCACCGATGCTCTTTGCTGAAGAAATATCGATAGAGGTAATCTGAGGACCGTGATATGTATATCTGTAAGTACCTTCGGGAGTTACGTCAGCAACACTCATACTGTCGTCAAGACAAGCATAATAAACATCACCGGATATCGCATAGTCACCAAAAGACTTGACCTTAGAAAGATCAATATTCTTAA
>JAZNKU010000174.1:0-1849 GCA_045578685.1 Eubacteriales bacterium | reverse complement strand
GAACGACATGGCTACGATCCGACTTTCCCCGCTTTCCTGCGGGCGTTGCCCACAAAAAAAGACCGCAATAAATGCGGTCTTTTTATTCAGCCTATATTAACCAAGCTTTGTGTAGTTGATCTTGATGCCGGGGCCCATTGTAGATGCGATTACGCAGCTCTTAATGTACTGACCCTTTGCAGCAGCAGGCTTAGCCTTGATAACTGCTGTCATAAGTGTTTCAAAGTTCTCTTCAAGCTTTTCTACGCCGAAGGATGCCTTACCGATGGGGCAGTGGATGATGTTTGTCTTATCAAGACGGTATTCGATCTTACCTGCCTTAGCTTCTGTTACAGCCTTAGCAACATCCATTGTTACTGTACCAGCCTTGGGGTTAGGCATAAGACCCTTAGGACCGAGGATCTTACCGAGACGACCGATTGTACCCATCATGTCGGGTGTAGCGATTACTACGTCGAACTCGAACCAGTTTTCCTTCTGGATCTTCTCTACCATATCCATATCGCCTACGTAGTCAGCACCTGCAGCTCTTGCAGCCTCTGCCTTGTCACCCTTCGCGAATACGAGAGTGCGTACAGTCTTACCTGTACCGTTGGGGAGAACTACTGCGCCTCTAACCTGCTGGTCAGCGTGACGGCTGTCTACGCCGAGACGTACGTGAAGCTCGATTGTTTCATCAAACTTTGCCTTGGATGTTTCGCATACGAGTGCGATTGCTTCTGTAGGATCGTAAGCCTTGCTCTTATCGATGAGGGCTTCGCTTGCCTTATACTTCTTACCCTTAAACATTTATTGCTTCCTCCTTATTCTACTACGGTGATACCCATGGAACGTGCTGTACCCGCTACCATGCTCATTGCTGCTTCGAGAGATGCTGCGTTGAGGTCGGGCATTTTGGTTTCAGCGATCTGCTTAACCTGTTCCTTTGTGATGGAAGCAACCTTTGTCTTGTTAGGTGTTGCGGAAGCTGTCTCGATACCGCATGCCTTCTTGATGAGGACAGGTGCGGGAGGAGTCTTTGTGATGAAAGAGAAGCTACGGTCAGCATATACTGTGATTACTACAGGGATGATGAGACCGATATCGTTCTTTGTTCTTTCGTTGAATTCCTTTGTAAAGTTAGGAATAGCTACACCGTATGCACCAAGTGCAGGACCTACAGGAGGCTGAGGAGTTGCCTTACCTGCGGGAAGCTGAAGCTTAATATAGCCAATAATTTTCTTTGCCATAATTAAATAACCTCCGTTATGTGGTTTAGACGGGAGACTTAAAAAATTTTTCTCCCTCCCACGTTATGTGCTCTTTCGCTATGCGGCAGCACCTCCGCACCCTCTTTGCAAAGGGATTATTCAGATTTTGCTCTGATTTCCTTGATGGAAGCTTTGATGGGCATATCGCGGCCAACTGTGGATACTATAACTGTAACCTCGCCTGTTGCCTCGGATATCTCGGAAAGACGTCCGCTATATCCTCTGAATATACCTTCTACAATTTCTACTTCGTCGCCAACAGCAACTGTAGATTCAGCGCTCTTAACGCTGCCCAGAAGACTTTCAACCTCTTCATCTGTGAGCGGAACCGGCTTGGATCCGGGACCTACAAATCCTGTTACACCGCGGATGTTTCTGACAATATGCCAGCTTTCATCGCACATGATCATCTTAACGAGGATGTATGAGGGAAGAAGCTTTGATTCAACTTCCTTCTCTCCGTTTCCATCGCTCTCAACTATGATCTCTGTGGGGATCTGCACATCTGTGATGAGATGCTGAACACCTCTGTTCTCTACAATCTTTTCAAGATTGGCTTTTACCTTGTTTTCATAACCGGCGTATGTATGTGCTACATA
>JAZNKU010000173.1:0-2149 GCA_045578685.1 Eubacteriales bacterium | reverse complement strand
CCTTTAAGCATTGCTGAAAAAGGTATTTCTCTGTCATTTGTACCTGAGGACCGTCTTGGTATGGGTCTTGTTGGCGGAATGAGCCTTAGTGAAAATATGATGCTTCGCTCTTTCAGAAAGGGAAGAGGCTTTTTTACAGACCGAAAGGGCCCTACAAACCTTGCTAAGAAGGTTGTAAAAGAGCTTGATGTTAAAACACCAAGCATCGAAACACCTGTAAGGAAGCTTTCCGGAGGAAATGTTCAGAAAGTCCTTGTTGGACGCGAGATATCCTCGGCTCCCAAGGTTTTACTTACTGCTTATGCAGTACGTGGTCTTGATATCAATTCATCTCATACTATTTATGACCTTATTAATCAGCAGAAGCTCAATGGTGTAGCCGTTATTTATGTAGGCGAGGATCTTGATGTGCTTCTGGAGCTTTGTGACCGTATATTGGTGCTCTGTGCAGGCAAGGTAAGTGGTATAGTTCCGGGCAGAGGTGCAAAGAAGCAAGACATTGGTATGATGATGACTCATCTTGGAGGTAACAGTAATGAGTAAGATAAAACAGCCTCTTTTTCATATAGTTAAGCGTGTTGATACGCCTTGGCAGTTCAACTGGGGCATCAGGGCTGCATCCATTGTGCTTGCCCTTATTTGCTGTGGTCTTATTACTACATTGGTCACAGGCGAAAACCCCATTCAGTTTTTTGCTGCTGTAATAGATGGTTCATTTGGTTCAAGCCGTAAGTTTATGGTACTTTTACAGAACACTTCTATGTTGCTTTGTATAGCGCTTGCGCTTACTCCTGCATTTAAGATGCGTTTCTGGAATGTCGGCGGAGAAGGTCAGGCCCTTGCGGGAGCCCTTGCTTCTGCGGCTTGTATGATACTTATGAAGGACCAGCCCAACTTGCTTGTTATCTGCTGTATGGTGTTTACAAGTATTTGTGCAGGTGCTCTCTGGGGTGCTATCCCGGCCTACTTTAAGGCTAAGTTTGGAACAAACGAGACACTTTTTACCCTTATGATGAACTATGTAGCTATACAGATAGTAGCATACTTTTCTGTTGTGTGGGAAAATCCCAAGGGCTCCGGTAAAATTGGTGTTATCAACTCCCTTACTCAGGTAGGATGGCTTCCTGAGATACTGGGCTCCAAATATGCTTTGAACATACTTGTGGTAGTTCTTATAACTATCGGTATGTACATATATCTCAATTATACAAAACACGGATACGAGATCTCGGTAGTGGGTGAAAGTGAGCGTACTGCAAGATACATTGGTATTAAAGTAGAAAATGTAATTATCCGTACTATGATGATCTCCGGTGCTATATGCGGTATCGCAGGTCTCCTGCTTGTAGGCGGTACAAACCATACACTCAATTCAGCCATAGTAGACGGCAGAGGCTTTACTGCTGTTATGGTATCCTGGCTCGGTAAATTCAATCCTATATGGATGATATTGACCAGTTTCCTTTTGGTATTTCTCGGAAGAGGAGCCGGAGAGATAGCTACAGACTTCAGTCTTAACTCCTCCTTTGGAGATATACTTACAGGTATAATTCTCTTCTTTATTATTGGTGCTGAGTTTTTTATTAACTATAAGCTTGTATTTACTAAAGCTTCCCAGAAGGAGGAGGAATAATTATGTTTGCAGCTATACTTTCTTTCCTGCCTCGTGCCATTGCCCAGGGTATCCCTCTGTTATATGGTTCTACTGGCGAAATAATCACACAGAAGTCAGGCAATATGAATCTCGGTATCCCCGGCGTAATGTACGTTGGCGGTATATGCGGTGTTATCGGAGCTTTCCTTTATGAGCAGAGCCTTCCGTCTCCTGATGCGATAAATCCGCTTTTAGCGATACTGATACCGACTCTTTTCTGTCTTATTGGATCGCTTTTAATGGGTCTTCTTTTCTGCTTGCTTACTGTAACTCTCAGAGCAAATCAGAACGTTACCGGTCTTGCTATGACTACCTTCGGTGTTGGCTTCGGCAACTTCTTCGGTGGTTCTTTAGTTAAGCTTTCAGGTGCAGATATGCCCTTTTTGGCACTTTCTGCCACATCAAACTGTTTTAAGAAAACACTGCCCATAGCTAATACAATGGGTGCATTCGGTAAACTTGTGCTTAATTACAGCTTCCTTGTGTATCTGGCCA
>JAZNKU010000172.1:0-13326 GCA_045578685.1 Eubacteriales bacterium | reverse complement strand
GCTCACAGAACGACATGG
The DNA here is from genome assembly GCA_045578685.1 of Eubacteriales bacterium. Lineage (GTDB taxonomy): Bacteria > Bacillota > Clostridia > Oscillospirales > CAG-272 > RGIG7300. The sequence continues at coordinate 13,308 of JAZNKU010000172.1, read as the reverse complement.
CTACGATCCGACTTAGATAGTTAAGTATGAATACAAACAGTGTCGCAAGCAGCAGCGACATTGTTATCATAGTGAAGATAACGAAGGTGAGATACTTTCTCAGCGATCGGAGGCTCTTTTCTTTATATGAGGATTTTAAAGGATTTTTGCTCATATCTCGACCACCTTATACCCAAGACCTCGCACGGTGACTATCTCTATATCACCGTTACCCCGCAGGCGGTCACGCAGACGGTTTATATGTACGTCAACGGTATGTGTCTCGGTCTCGGTAGCCATACCCCAGATATCATCCATTATCTGCTGACGGGTGTATATGTGATTGGGGTTAGCCGCTAATTTATACAGAAGCATAAACTCCTTCTGCGGAAGGGTTTGTATTCCGTCCGGAGTATTGATACTTAATGTATCGTATTCAAGCACGGTATTGCCGAAGGTCAGTTTTCTTTCGTTTACTATTTTGGCACGGCGCAGAAGTGCTTTCACACGGAGCATCATCTCGTTTACATCCACCGGCTTGACCATATAATCGTCCACTCCTGCATTGAAGCTCTGTTGCATATCTGCAAAGGTATCTTTGGCAGTTATCATAAGCACCGGAATATTGTATCTTGCATCCCGCAGCGAGCGAACCAGTTCTATGCCGTTCATACGGGGCATCATTATATCGGATATAATAAGGTCTATATATTCATTTTCAAGTATATCAAGTGCTTCTATACCGTCTTCTGCCGTAAAGGCGGTATAACCCTCCCGTATAAGCACACGACGGAAAAGACGGGACAGCTCCTTGTTGTCCTCTACTACAAGTATCTTAAACATCAAAACACCTCCGATATTATAATAATATAATACTTTCAACCGAAAATCAACAAATTTTGCCTATACTATTGATGTTTAATTGAAAATAGTGTAATATAATCAAAAATGTGAAGTGAGGAATAATATGAAATTCAGAGAAAAATTAATAAGATTTATGTACGGACGTAACGGTGTTGACAAGCTTTGTGTCGGACTATTATGGACGGCGGTAGCCTTGTCGGTGCTCAATATATTTTTTCATTCGTGGATCATCTGGATACTTGAGGATGTTCTTATAATATGGTGCGTGTTCCGCGCCTTGTCGAAGAATATATATAAAAGACAGCGTGAAAACAGATGGTTTATGAATATGTGGGGAAAGGTCAAGGGCTTCTTTAAACTTCAGAAAAGCAGATTTCGTGACCGTAAGACTCATATTTACCGCACCTGTCCTCACTGTAAGTCTAATTTAAGACTGCCAAAGCGCAAGGGCAAGCATACGGTCAGATGTCCCAAGTGTAACCTAAGATTTGATATATGCTGTTGATATAACCGCGTAAGCGTTTATATAAAATCCATCACCTTCCATCTAAACAAAAAGCAAGTGCTACAGCACTTGCTTTTTGTTTAGATATGTATAATAGCTTAAGCATACAATAATACCGAATATTGTGGATATGGGAACTGCAAATCCTATTCTTGTAAGAGAGGGATTGTCCCCAAGACTCATAAGATAGGAAACGGGCATACGGACAAGGAACGCCGAGGTGATACCCTGTATCATAACGAAGAGCGTTCTGCCGCAGCCGTTGAAGTACCCCATATAGCTGAAGAGCACACAGGTGATAACTGTGTCTATTGCAAAACCGCGAAGGTAAGCCGCCGACTGTGCAATATAATCTGCGTTATCAGAGAAAAGCGATGAGGGTAGACTGCCGAAAAAGAAGATGAGTACAAATATTACCACACCTACAGAGGCTCCCATACCCATACCCCAATACATAGAGTGCTTTGCACGTTTGAACTGCTTTGCACCGATGTTCTGGGAAATAAAAGCTGACATACTCTGCATAAGTGAACTGGGTATGAGCATGATGAAGCTTATTACCTTCTGTGCTATACCGTAACCCGAGGACTGGGCAAGTCCGATATTGTTGATAAGTGCGCAGATGACGAGGAATGATATGTTGGTAAGTATATCCTGAAGAGCAATAGGCAGACCTACATGCAATATCTTCTTCGTTTCACCGCAGAAGCGTATATCCTTAAGTGAGAACTTAAAGGGAAGCTTCTGCTTTTTTATAATAATAAGTGACAGTATAACGCTGACCGCCTGTGCTCCTACGGTAGCCAGAGCCGCACCTGCAACATTCCATTTGAATACCGCAACGAAAACAAGGTCGCCTGCGATATTTACCACACATGCAATAGCCACAAATAGCAGGGGGAGCCGTGAGTTTCCCATACCGCGGAAGATACCGCTGATGATGTTATAGGCAAAAATGAATACGAGACCTCCGCCGCATATCATAACATACTGTACGGTTAGAGCATGAGCCTGCCTTGGAGCTTGCATGACCGTCGTGAGCATATCAGCACCAAGCACCACGAAGGCTGTAAAAACAACGGTCAGCAGTATAAACACAGCCAGCGCTCCACCGATTATCTTACCGATACGGTCTGCCCTCTTCTCACCGATATACTGACCTATGATAACCGTCATACCCATGGTGAGTCCTGCTATGGTAAAGGTAAAAAGGTTGACTATGTTGGAGCCTGTAGATACGGCGGATATACCCTCGGCTGTTCCGAACTTACCTACGATAAGCAGATCTATAGCTCCGTACATAGCCTGAAGCACCAACGCCCCAAGGATAGGCAGCATAAAGGCTATCAGCTTTTTCGGTATACTGCCTTCTGTAAAAATGTCTTTATTCTTCATGAATTTATTCCTGTTCGTAATTAGAGGAAGATTTTCACTTTGGTGAAAATCCTCCTCAATTTTGCATTTTGCATTTTTAATTTTGCATTATTGTTCAAGTGCCATAAACATATCGACTCTGGTCTTGTGTCTGCCGCCCTCAAAGGGAGCATCAAGGAACGCGTCGACTATCTGAAGTGCCACACCCTTGCCGAGAACTCTTGCACCGAAGCAGAGAACATTTGCATCATTGTGGCGGCGTGTCATCTCGGCAGAGAAGGTATCGCAGCATACTGCCGCACGGATGCCTTTATGCTTGTTTGCAGCCATGGACATGCCGATACCTGTGCCGCATATGAGAATACCTAACTCGGCTCTTCCTTCCTGTATTTCAACGCAAACCTTATGTGCGTATTCAGGATAATGAACCGAATCGGTAGAATGGGTACCGTGGTCGGTATATTTGATTCCTCTTTCTTCGAGATGCTTGATAACATCAAGCTTAAGCTCGTATGCTGCCTGATCGCAGGCAATTGCTATTACTCTTTCACTCATTGGTTTGTATCCTTTCCAGTCTTTCACGCTCTGCCTGTGATGCTCTGAGATATACGGGCATAACGGTAGTGTCGGTGAAGATGTTTTTATTTTCATTATAGCATTTGACGCCCTCAAGGGCTACTGACACCGCGTTCTGCAGACGAAGTCTGACGGGGGTGTCATTAATGTTCGGCAGATCTACGAGCTTTTTTGCAAGGTCGTAGCCGTCGCCTGTAAAGTATATCGGACAGTCGTATTCTGAGAGCATTTCCTTTAGCTCGCTTAAGGGAATAAGCATATCCTCGGTCTGCCTTACACCGTCCTTATATATTGCGGTATATACCTGATTTCGTCTTGCATCCATAACAGGACATACAATACCGCAAAAGCCCTCTAAATTACGGGCAAGGCTGTCCATAGACGAGATGGCAGCAACGGGCTTATTCTTGCCAAAGCACAAGCCCTTGATAAGAGATATGCCTATACGGACCCCCGTAAAGGAACCGGGGCCTGCGGCTATAGCGAAGAGATCTACCTCGTCGGGTGTTACTCCCGCCGCCTTCATTACCGCCTCTGCCATGGGGAGCATGGTTTCAGAGTGGGTATGACCTGTATTCTGTGTGTATTCCGCAACAACGGTGTTGTCTCTGAGCAGGGCAGCAGATGCCGCCTTTGCCGTAGAATCTATTGCTAATGTGATCATCTGATCTCCTCTATAGTGATCTCTCGGGTGTTTTCGTCAGCTTTTCTGATCGTAACCTTATAGTACTCCTCGGGCAGGGCAAACTCGATGTTTTCCGACCACTCGCATACGATGATGCAGTCCTCGTAGTCGTAGAAGCCTATCGAATAGAGATCCTCGTCGTCGGCGATGCGGTACATATCAAAATGACATAGCCTTACCCCATCCCCGTAATATTCGTTCACTATGGCATATGTAGGACTGCTTACAGGCTCACCGGGGCAGAGAACTGCACCCAAACCTCTGGTAAAAGCCGTCTTACCTGCGCCTAAATCCCCGTACATGGCTACAAAATCACCGTTTGAAAGCTTTTTTGCAAGTTCACGGGCTATAGCCTCGGTCTCGGCGGGGGATGTTGAGATATATTTATTAATATTCAAATTCAAGACAATCCTCGTATGCACTTACGGTATCGCCGTAACGAACCGTATAGATCTTACCGTCTACTTCCTTTGTAGCACACTCTGCACTTACGGTAAAGCCTGCATCGGTAAGCTGCTTCTTATATGCTTCAAGATCCTGTGTGAAGCTCTTGCCGCAGGCATAGGAAATCGAAAGCTTGTTGGGAGAGCCTTCCTTTACATACCAGCCGTAAAGGGTGGAGTCGGTATGCTTGAACTCGGGGAATACCTTGGAAACAGCATCGGGATACTCTACGGGCTTTGACTTAAAAATGTCAATGGAAACGCAGAACTCACCGTCGATTTCCTCTGTATAGAGGTTGAGTATCTGCTCACCGTTACCCCAGAAGCCGACGATCTTATCACTTTCGGTATAGCCTTCCTTTTCAAGCTTCTTGAGCCAGTCCTCATAATTCTTTTCGCTGGAATCAAAGCTGAGGTACCATTCTTCGGCAGAACCGCCGTCTACATACTGAGCAGGGTACATTTCCTCATATTCCTCAAAGGCGGGAATATCCTCGGGGAGGCTGTCGGAGGGCCAGAGACCTTCCTTGTCACCGCCGTCGCTGATGATGACGGTAGGGGTGGTCTCGTCTGCGTTGTTTACAACGGGAGTATCGCCCTCGTTGCCTTCACCGCTCTCGTCGATATGCACCTCGTTGGGATCAAAGCCGCTGATACCTTCAATAACATAGCCGTCAGACTTGCCGTCGCCGTCAAGATCGACAGTTTCACGGGGCTGGGTAGCCTCTGCGGTAATATCGCCTGTTTCGTCGGGTACCTCGTTATTATTCTTCTTGCATGCCGTACCCGAAAGGAGTATAGCACATACACACATAACAAGTAAAAGCTTTTTCATAATATCACATTTCCTTTTCATAATTTTCTATGATCTCATATGCTTCAAGGAGCATAATTTCATATTCTTCTTTTTTAGAGTAAAGCTCAGCCAGCTTAACATGGTCCGTTGAGCATCTTTCAGCCTCGGCGTCACATTCCTCTATTGCAGTCTCTAACTTCTGCGCATCCTCCAACGCCTTTTCATAACGGCGCTTCTGCTTGCGGATCTCCGACTGCTGCTTTTTCTGATTGAGATAGTCGGTCTTTGCGGCAGTAGGTGCATCTGCATCTGTTATACCGCCTTCCTTTTCGTATCTCTTGCGGAAATCACAAAAATCATCGTAGCCGCCCTTGTAGTCGTATATGCTGCCCTCAGCCTCAAGGTCAAAGCAGAGGATACGGGTAGAGAGCTTACGAATAAAGTATCTGTCGTGGGATACGGCGATTATCGTTCCGTCGAACTGCATCAGAGCCTCTTCAAGTGCCTCACGGCTGCCTATATCAAGATGGTTTGTAGGTTCGTCAAGGATAAGCACGTTCATACGGGAGAGCATCAGCTTGGCTAAAGTAAGTCTTGCCTTTTCTCCGCCCGACAGCACCGACACCGGCTTTATTACATCCTCACCGCGGAACAAAAAGAGTGCCAGGGTATTTCTTACCTCTGTCTGTGTAAGATCGGGATAGGCATCCCACAGCTCGTCAAGCACCGTCTTTGAGTAATCGAGGTTCTGGTTTTCCTGATCGTAGTAGGCAAACACTGTGTTAAGTCCCCAGTGTATAGATCCGCTGTCAGCAGAGAGCTTCTTTGCAAGGATCTTTATAAGGGTAGATTTACCGCAACCGTTTGCACCGATTATAAAGGCGTGATCACGCTTCATTATCGTGGCGTTGAGATCACGGAAAAGAAGATTGTCACCGTAGGCCTTTGACAGCTTGTTTAGCACCAGCACCTCGTTTGCACCCTCACCTGATTTGTTGAAGGTCATACGGATGTTTTCAAGGGGAGCATCGGGACGGTCCAGCTTTTCCATCTTGTCAAGCTGCTTCTGTCTCGACTCTGCCGCTATGATGTTTCTTTCGCGGTTCCAACGCTTCTGCAGGGCTATGTATTCTTCTATACGCTTGATCTCTTTTTGCTGGTTCTTATAGTGCTTTTCTTCTACCTCACGGTCCTTCTTTTTCTTCTCAATAAAGGTAGAATAGTTACCGTTATAGAGCTTACCGTGCTTGTTCTCGATATCAAGGGTATGGGTACACACGCGGTCAAGAAAGTATCTGTCGTGGGATATGACGAGCACTGTTTTAGGATAGGAGATAAGAAACTCCTCAAGCCAGCCAAGCGCACCTATGTCAAGGTGGTTGGTCGGCTCGTCCAGCATAAGGATATCGGGCTCGCTGAGCAGTAGTGACGCAAGAGCCACACGGGTCTTTTGACCGCCGCTTAATTCGTATACGGGACGGCTGTGCTCCTCTTGCGGGAAACCGAGACTTACCAGTATTCCGCCTGCACGGCTTCGGTATTCATAGCCTCCGTCACGGCGGAAAGCCTCCTCAGCGGTAGCGTAGCTCTGACTGAGAGAACTCTCGCCCCATTCAATACGGGTCCTCAACTCCTCCAGCTCTTTTTCGCGTCGGATCAGATCGGGAAATGCATGCTCAAGGACCTCGTCATATATAGACTTGTCACCGTCTGCACAAGCATTCTGCTTAAGCACTCCAACCTTCTTCTGGCGGTCAACGTGGACGTTACCCTCACTGGGACTGTATTCACCTGTAATAAGCTTAAAGAGCGTGCTTTTGCCCGCACCGTTGACACCGACTATACCAAGCTTGTCTCCGTCGTTTAAGGAGAAGGATATCTTGTCAAGTATTACGTCCGTACCAAAGGCAAGGGAAAGCTTTTCGCAGGATAAACAGATCATAATTCCTCAATAAAACATAAAAATACATTATATTATAACATTATAAACAGACAAAGTCAAGTTATATAATGAATTAAGGGCATCCGTTTGGATGCCCTTTTCAAACTGTCAAAAATGGTTTCCTAAGGAAACTATTTTTCTATACCTTCGCCGAAATATCTCTTTTCAGTTTATCTATTATCTTTTTCTCTAAGCGTGATATATAGGATTGGGATATACCCATCTGGTCCGCTACCTCTTTTTGTGTATACTCCTTTCCTCCGTTTAAGGCAAAGCGTCTTGATATTATCTCACGGTCACGCTTACAGAGAGTGGATACAGCCTCGAGGAGTATTCGCCGTTCCTCTTCGTTTTCGATGTTCTTGTATACGATGTCCTCATCCCCTCCCAATATATCCGAGAGAAGCAGCTCGTTTCCGTCCCAGTCGGTGTTTAAAGGCTCGTCTATAGACATCTCGGTGCGTTGATTTGAGCTTTTACGTATATACATCAGTATCTCGTTTTCGATACAACGGGAGGCGTAGGTTGCAAGCTTGATATTTTTGTCAGATTTAAAGGTGTTTATTGCCTTTATAAGCCCTATGGTGCCGATGGATATAAGATCCTCTATGCCTACTCCCGTATTTTCAAACTTCTTTGCGATATAGACCACAAGACGGAGGTTATGCTCTACGAGCACGGATCGTACCGAGGGATCACCGTCCTTGTCCTCGATCAGTCTTGCCTCTTCTTCGGCCTCCAAGGGTTGAGGCAGTACATCAGGACCGTTTATATAATAAAGCTCTTTTGTACTTCCTGTCAGTAGCTTTATAAGCCTGTCGATCAACCTTAACATATTTTCCTCCTATAGAACCGAAGCGGGGATAATAGCTTCCGCTCCGCCGTAATCTTCGTTTTCGGTATCACATACGATGCACAGCCGCTTTGCCTCGCCGTTTATTGTTATCTCGTCGGGGATTATACCCGGCTTTATTCCCGAGCCGCCTACCGATCTCATGGGAACGAGCCGTATCCGCTTTGCAAGCTCGGGATCGGCGTATTCAAGAAGCCCTATCTTCATTTCTCGGAACAGGGGTACTATGCCTATGGGTAAAAGAGGTTCTACACTTTTAAGATTACATATAAGGCAGGGCAGGGAGCCGTAGGGCTCGGTCAGCAGATTTCCGCTGTCACACAGACCTGTTATATTTATATCTCTTTTGCCGATACGGATATATACCGACGCCTTTTTTCTTGATCTCATTCTTGCACAGAGTGCCGAGCATAGATAAGAGAAGATGACCGAAGCAAGTGCTGTAATGATAAATGTCAGGGGCGGTATGTTTGAGACAATGGAGGCAGAGTCGCCGTTTATGACTATTCCGCGTCCCATAAGACCTTTGTTTGCAAGATTATATATCCCCGTCATTACACCGCCCATAAGAAAGCTTATCCCGTAAAAGCAGAGGGTGTTGCGTATTAAGGTGAGTATGGATGCAGCCCCGAATACTATATAACACATAAGCACCGCCACCGCCGCGTTTATAAGCATATCAAGCACACCGCTGCCTGACAGAAAGAGACCGGCAACTCCGTATACTGCACCTATACCCGCCGACAGGATAAGTGCTGCAAAGTGACAGTTATTATGTAATAGCCTTGACGCCATGTATAAAGCGAGAAAATCCATACTGAAATTTACGATAAAAAGTATATCTGCGTATATTATCTGTTCCACACTATCCTCCTTTGACAGTATTATAAGCCTGACAGGATAAAAATGATGTCAAAAGAGAGTATAGATATTGCATTTTTAAAGAAATGATGATAAAATATAAAGTTGAAAGGATGTGTTTATAATGGCAATTTTGAATATAATAACCGAAGAAGATCCTACTCTTCGCAAAAAGAGCAGAGAGGTAACAGAGATCACTCCCCGTATCATAGCTTTACTTGACGATATGGTAGAGACACTTCACAAGGCACAGGGTGCAGGACTTGCGGCTGTACAGGTAGGAGTATTACGCCGTATTGCTCTCGTTGAGTACGAGGAGGGTAACACCATAGAGCTTATCAATCCCGAGATAATTGAGGTAAACGGTGAGCAGACAGGACTTGAGGGATGTCTGTCACTTCCCGGCAAATGGGGGGTTGTAACCAGACCTGAGACCGTTACCGTAAGGGCTATGAACCGTAACGGTGAGATTGTTACTCATACCGCAAGCGGTCTTGGTGCCAGAGCCTTTTGTCATGAAATTGAGCATATGGACGGTATCATATACACCGACCGTGCAGAGCGTATGCTGACCTCTGATGAAATTGAGGAGCTTTTTGAAGAATGAAGGTAATATTTATGGGTACGCCCGATCTTGCAAGGATCGTGCTTGAGGCCCTTATAAAGAGCGAAAATGAAGTTGTGGCTGTGGTTACTCAGCCGGATAAGCCCAAAGGACGAGGCTATGAGCTGACTCCCCCTCCGGTAAAGGTCTGTGCACTTGAAAACGGAATAGAGGTATATCAGCCTGTAACACTTAAGAACGGTGAGATGCAGCCTATTATTGACAAGTATGCCCCCGATGCCATCATCGTTGCCGCATACGGTCAGATACTGCCTCCATATATCATTGAATACGGCAATTACGGCTGTATCAATGTTCACGGCTCTCTCTTGCCCGAATATAGAGGTGCTGCTCCCATCCAACGAGCTATCATGGACGGCAAGACAAAGACGGGAATTACCATCATGAAAATGGACAACGGTCTTGATACAGGAGATATGCTGACTAAGGCAGAGGTTGCTATTACACCCGAGGACAACTTTGAAACCATGCATGATAAGTTAGCCGAGGCAGGAGGAAAGCTTCTTGTGGATACCCTCAAAATGCTTGAGGCAGGGAAAATAACCCCCGAAAAGCAGGATGACAGCCTCTCCAATTACGCAAAGAAGATAGAAAAATCCGATTGTCTCCTTGATTTTTCAGAGGATGCATACAGCGTATGGTGTAAGATCAGAGGACTTTCGCCCATACCTCTATCCTTTGCATATCTTAACGGAAAAATGGTTAAATTTATTTCTGCCGAATATTCCGAAAATAGCCACAGTAAGGCAGCAGGAGAGGTCATTTCCCTTGACGGCGGCAAGATACAGATAGGGTGCGGCAAGGGCAGTATCCTCCTTACCCGATTGTTGCCCGAGGGCAAGGGTCGTATGGATTCTTTAGGCTTTATAAACGGCAGGAGAGTTTCGGTAGGCGATATTTTTAAAAATACAAAGGAGTAAATTTTTATGCCTTTCTTTTACATGGATTATTGGTATTTGATCTTTGTTGTACCCCCTATGCTTTTAGCAATTTGGGCTTCCTTCAATGTCAATTCCACCTTTAAAAAGTATTCCAAGGTAACTAACCGCTACGGACTTACGGGAGCCGAGGCGGCAAGAAAGATACTCGATAAAAACGGTCTTTACAATGTTCGTATAGAGCGTGTGGCGGGTAATCTCTCGGATCACTTTGACCCTAAGAGCAATGTGGTACGACTGTCCGAGGCCGTTCACGACTCTACCTCTGTTGCAGCTGTGGGCGTTGCCGCTCACGAGGCAGGCCACGCCGTGCAGTATGCCGAGGAGTATACTCCTATGAAAATAAGAGGAAGTCTTGTTGGAGTTGCCAATATCGGCTCCACAGCCGGTATATACCTTGCTATCCTCGGTATAATACTTTCTTTTACGATACTTGCTTATATCGGTATCGGACTTTTCTGTGCAGTAGTGGCTTTTCAGCTTGTGACTCTGCCCGTAGAGTTCAACGCAAGCCGCAGAGCCGTGGTTGCTCTTGAACAGGGGTACCTCTCCGAGGAGGAGCTTCGCGGTACAAAGAAGGTTCTTCGTGCGGCAGCACTTACCTATGTTGCGGCTCTGCTTTCGGCTATAGGTAACCTGCTTCGACTCATTATGCTTGTAAACGGCAGGAGAAGAGATTGATTAATATAAGACAAGTCGCATACCTTTCTGTACTGCGGCATTATAGGGATAACAAATTCAGTAATCTTGAAATAGATTCTGCTATAAAGAAATACTCTATTGAGGGACCCGACCGCTCCCTTTTTACCGTGCTTGTATATGGCACTATCGAACGTCGTATAACCCTTGACTATTATCTTTCGTCATGCTCTGCAAAGCCGCTTGACGGGCTTGATCAAGAGGTTTTGGCTATACTGCGTATAGCGGCATATCAGATACTCTTTCTCGATCGTATACCTGATCACGCAGCGGTAAACGAAGCGGTAGAAACTGCAAAAAAATACAAGCCCTCGGCAAAGGGCTTTGTAAACGCGGTATTAAGAAAGCTTATCTCGGTTAAGGATAGCCTTGAGCTGCCAACCGGCAGAGTGGGATATCTGTCTGTCAAATATTCTATACCACAATGGATAGTATCAATGTGGCTTCATCAGTACGGGGATCCGGAGGAGATATTAAAGGGTATAGACACCCCTCCCACCATGACCCTGCGTACCAATACCCTTGTGAATACAAGACAAGAGCTTAAGGCTAAATTGGGTGATGTTCCCTGTGAGTATACAGAGAGCTCTCCCGACGGAATACATATACTTAAGGGTATATCCTTCGAGGAGATAGAAAGGCTCTGTGCAAACGGTGCATACGTTCAGGATGAGGCATCTCAGATGGCGGTAAGAGCCGTTGATGCCCGACACGATGAGCTTGTGATAGATACCTGCTGCTGTCCCGGAGGCAAGACCTTCGGCATGGCTATGTGTATGGAAAATAAGGGTAAGATACTCGCCCTTGACCTTCACAAAAGCAAGCTTTCTCTCGTTACAAAGGGAGCTGAACGATTGGGTATAGATATTATCGAAACCCGTGAGCATAACTCCAAAAACGCCATAGATGAATTTATAGGCAAAGCTGACAGAGTGCTATGTGACGTACCTTGCTCAGGGCTTGGTGTTATGGCTAAAAAGCCCGAGACCAGATATAAAAAATGTGAGGATATAGAGCGTCTGCCCGAGATACAGTATGATATACTAAAGGCATCTTGCGCATATCTCAAGGATGGCGGAACTCTTGTGTATTCCACCTGTACCCTCAACAAAAATGAAAATGAGGATATAGTAAATAAATTCCTTGAAAACCATAAGGAGTTTACCCTTGACTCTATGACAACCTATTTCCCTAAGGCAGGCAAGACCGACGGATTTTTTGTTGCAAAGTTAATAAAATAAGAGGCTCGACCGAGCCTCTTTTTACTTTACTATTTTCTCGAAAACAAGTATTATCATAGGTATGGTTACAACCGAAATTACGGTCGAAATACCTACACACAATGCACTGTATTCGGGTCTTATTCCAAATTTTTCACCGAATACGGTGGTGGTTGCCGCTGTAGGCATAGACGCCATAAGAGTGGCAAAAAGTGCGATATCACGGGGTAGCCCTATAAGGATAACTATTGCTCCTATGATGATGGGGAACAATACCAGCTTACACAGGCAGAGCCAGTAGACCTTAAGGTTGGTAAACAGCTTTTTAAAGGGAAGGTTAGCAAGTACTCCGCCGATGATAAGCATTGATATAGGCGTAGACAGATTAGCAAAATAGGTCATGGTATCCTTGACCGGAACGGGCAGAGGAATACGGAGCACGAAGATAATAACACCGATAGCGGCAGGTATCGTACCGAAGTTGACAAACACCTTTTTGATATTCATCTTGATGTCCTTGTTGGCAGAGCTCAGAACGAACATACCGTAGGTCCAGGATAGGATATTGAATATGATACAGTAGAACGCACCCCAGAAAAGTCCCTTTTCACCAAGCACCGCTGCCAATACGGGAAAACCGTAAAAAGCGGCGTTTTCAAATATCAGGGCATACTGCATGATAGCTGACTCACCCTTGTCCTTCAAGGGTCTTGAGCAAGCAAAGGCAAATGCGGCGGAGAGCACGTGCAGAATGAAAGAAAGCAGCAGTATAAGTCCGCCTTCTTTAAGTGCTTCGGGTGAATATTCGGTGTTTACTATCGAGGATATAAGCAAAAAGGGCTGTGCTATACACAGTATAAGATCGGATAGCCTTTTTGATGTATCCTTGTCTATCCAATTTAATTTTCTTACCGCGAAGCCCACCAGAATCAGAAGAAACATAGTGGC
>JAZNKU010000171.1:0-5845 GCA_045578685.1 Eubacteriales bacterium | reverse complement strand
CGCAGCCTCTGCACGCATCCGGTTCATGATAATCTGAACCGCAGAGCGGAATAAGATCGCTTGCTAACCACATTTCAACCGCAAGATGGTTTCTTTGATCGTGGCGGGGATGGGAGTTGAATATCTCAACTCCGTGGAGATACCCGACGGGGCAGGGCTGACACCACGGTCTGAAGGGATGAGCCTGAGCTACGAACAAATCATGCTCGTCCGTGAATTTTTTGAAGCTCGCTTCGTTCATTTTCCACAACTCTTTGTGTGTATAGAACATCTCCTCGGTCATACCGTAGATCAGATATTCGTTACGGGCAATACCCTCGTCAAAGTCAAGCTCACAACCCAGAAGCACTTTTATGCCGAGCTCGTCGCCTGCGGCTTTTGCAGTACGGTATCCGGAAAGCCATTTATCGGTATTTTCCTCATAGGTCAGCGTGCCGTCATAATACTCCTTATAGTAGGTTCTGTTAAGATGATCGGTTACCACAACACACTCGTATCCACGCTCTTTGAAGGAACTGATACCGTCATAAGCAGGCACCTTTGCACAGCGGCTTGTTTCTTGCGTATGGAAGTGAAGCTCACAAAACATAATAAATACCTTATATTAATTATAATCTATCGATATATTATACAACACAATACCGTCTTTTTCAAGGACTTTCAGCTTTTTTACATTGTATTCATTAAGAATTTTCAATTTATTAGCCTGTCTTTGGCCTACAACCTTGGATATCTCGCCTTTACGGCAAAAAACTGTCAGATCCTTGCCTGCGATCTCGTTCTTTACTGGATCAAGAAGCCCGGTAAGCTTTTTGAAATAATAACGGGACATTACCATCTCGCCCATAGCAGCCTCGTAGCTGCCCGCAACTATGCCGTCTGCCTCACCAAGTCCGTCACTTGCCTGAAGTCCTATCCTTATAACAGGTATACCGGAATCTGCAAATACAGAGAATGCAGCTTCTGTGCGGTCTGTAAGCTCGTCTAAACCGGGTGGGGTATAATTACCCTGCCTGTATAAATTCTCAAGCTCGGTACCCGAAAAAACCATGGTGGGATAGATTCTTGCTCCGTCTACGCCAAGCCTTACAAGCTCAGCTGCAGTGTTATACTCGTCCTCGGGAGTAGATGACGGAAGTGCGGTCATCATCTGTCCTATAAGCTCAAACCCTCTTGATTTTATAAGCTTACATGCCTGTCTTGATATATCTGCTGTATGTCCTCTTTTACAATCGGATAAAACCTTATCTGACATTGACTGTATGCCCAATTCAATCGATCTGACACCGTGAGATTCAAGTATTTCGAGAATTTCCTCGTCTATATAATCCGGGCGTGTGGAAAGCCTTACGGAAGAGATAAGTCCTATGTCGATATAGCTTTTTGCAATATCCAGAAGATAGAGCATATCCTGACGGTCAATACCCGTAAAGCTACCTCCGAAGAATGCCAGCTGCACCTCACAGTTATTGGTATCGACAGTCTCAAGAAAGCTGTCGATATCTCTCTTTACATTTGTTTTATTAAAGCACATAGTGCCCGAGATCTTGCGTTGATTACAAAAAACGCAGTCATTCGGGCATCCTAAATGCGGTATGAATATTGGTAGATTTATATGTCTCATATATTTCCGAAAAGCGTAAGTGCTTCCTTTGCAGCCATCTGTTCGGCTTCGCGCTTGGAATGTCCTGTGCCTTTGCCGATTACATTAGAGTTAAGCCTTGCCTCAACCTCAAAAACTCTCAAATGAGAAGGCCCCGATTCACCGACGGTTACATACTGAAGTATCTCACCCTGCTCCTGCTGAACAATCTGCTGAAGTATGGTTTTAAAGTCCTTCGAGGAGCCTGTTTCCACGATATCCTTGATCTTCACAGAAATAAATGGAAGGAGAAATTCCTTTACCTTGTCTATTCCTACATCGATAAATATAGCAGCGAGAAGAGCCTCAAAAGCATCTGCAAGTATGGAGGGGCGCGTTCTTCCGCCGCCCTTTTCTTCGCCGTGTCCAAGCATCATATAAGAGCCCAGCTCCATCTTGTTGGCGTACTCGCATAGAGCCTTTTCGCATACTGCGGCGGCTCTTATCTTTGACATTTCCCCCTCGGGGAGTTCAAGATAGTTAAAATACAAGAATTCGCTTGCAACAACCTGAAGCACCGAGTCTCCTAAATATTCAAGACGCTCGTTATCAAGGGTGTCAAGTCCTTTGGCACGCTGTTCGTTTGCATAGCTTGAATGAGTAAGAGCAGTGAGCAGAATATCCTTGCGGGTAAAGCAGTGTCCTACTCTTTCTTCAAGCCCTGAAATGGGGAAGGGGTATTCGGTCATATCTTAGTCCTCTTTCTTCTGAACCTGGCGTGCAAGCTCCTTGATTATACCTGTGTTCACGAAATCAATGGTCTGTCTGATAGCATTTTTGATAGCAACGGCATCCGAACTTCCGTGAGCCTTAATTACCGGCTTTGAAATACCGAGAAGGGGTGCTCCGCCGTATTCACTTGCATCAAACTGCTTTTTAAACTCCTTTATCTGAGGCTTCATAACGAGACCTGCAGCCTTAGTTGCAGGGGTACGCATAAATACCTGCTTTACCTTGCCCATAAAGAACTTTGCCAGACCCTCAGTGAGCTTCAGAATCATATTTCCGGTAAAGCCGTCACAGACAAGCACATCGCACTCTGAGAACGGTATCTGCTTACCCTCAATGTTACCTACAAAATTTATATGCTTACATTCTGCAAGGTACCCGTAAGCCTCTTTCAGGAGGGCTGTACCCTTGGTCGCCTCAGTACCGTTGTTGGCAAGACCCACTCGAGGATTTTCGATTCCGAATATTTTGTTCATATAGATCGAGCCCATGATGGCAAACTGAAGAAGCTGCTCCTTTGTGACCTCGGTATTAGCACCCGCATCAATAAGAAGCATAGGTGTTTCAAGGGGAAGGATCGTAGCAATAGCAGAACGACCGATACCCTTGATGCGTCGTACAACAAGGGTAGATCCTGCATGAAGTGCACCTGTGTTACCCGCAGATACCATGGCGTCAGCTTCACCGGCTGAGAGCATTTTAAGTCCTTTGCCCATAGAGGAATCAGCCTTTTCGCGTACAACGGACAGGGCAGGATCTTCCATGGTTATAACAGCTTCTGTGTGTACCACTGATATCCGTTCATCATCAAGGTCAAGACCTGCTTCTCTGCAGTAATCCTCTATGATGTATTTGTTACCTGTCATGACCATATCCACATTGGGATATTCTTCGTGAGCCATAAAAACACCCTTAATAATTTCCTCAGGGGCGTTATCGCCGCTCATTATGTCAATTATTATCTTCATTAAAACTTTCTCCTTTAAGGATGGAGGTTATTTCCGTGATTTTTTCCATGGCTCTCTGAGCGAGAGCCTCATTTTTTGCTGCCTTACCACCCTTTACACGCTTTTCGAGGGGGCGGACGATGCCAAAGTTGACATTCATAGGTTGGAATCTGGTAACATTTTCGTCGCTTACATAGTGAGCAAGTGCACCGGTAGCCGTTATATCAGGGAAGTCGAAGGGATCTTCGCCTAACACATGTCTTGCGGCATTTATACCCGCAACAAGACCTGAGGCTGTGCTTTCTACATAACCCTCAACACCTGTCATCTGTCCCGCGAAGAATATATTAGGCATCTTACGCAGGGAATAAAAGGGGGTAAGGAGCTTGGGTGAATTTATATATGTGTTTCTGTGCATGACACCAAAGCGTAAAAACTCGGCGTTCTCAAGACCGGGGATCATACGAAAAACTCTCTTCTGCTCGCCAAAGGTAAGGTGGGTCTGGAATCCGACTATATTATACATTGTCTTGTCAAGAGTTTCCTGTCTTAACTGAACGACTGCGTAGGACTCGGTGCCCTTGCGCTTGTCAATAAGACCTACAGGCTTCATAGGACCGAAACGCAGCGTATCATAACCTCTCTTAGCCATTACCTCGACAGGCATACAGCCCTCAAAGACAGTCAAATCTGCCTGTTCGTCTTTATCAAAATCCTTGAGCTCTGCCTCTTCTGCAGTTGTCAGAGCTTCGTAAAAAGCATCGTACTCCTCCTTGTTCATCGGACAGTTGATATAGCTTGGCTCACCCTTGTCATAGCGGGATGCATAAAAAGCTTTATCAAAGTTAATAGTGGATGCATCTACAATGGGAGCCGCTGCATCAAAGAAATGAAACTCTTTCTCGCAGAGAAGCTGCTTTATAAAATCAGCAAATGAGTCAGAAGTTAACGGTCCCGTTGCTATAACCGTGGGAAGAGAAGTGTCGATCCGTGTAACCTCTTCGTCTATAACTGTTATGAGAGGGTGGTTCGTTATCTTATCGGTAATATATTTTGAAAAGGCATCACGGTCTACTGCCAGAGCCGAGCCGGCAGGAACGGCAGTAGCATCGGCCGCCTCCATAATAAGAGACCCAAGAGCTCTGAGCTCCTCCTTTAATAGACCTACTGCGTTTGTAAGGACTGCGGAACGAAGGGAATTGGAGCATACGAGCTCTGCGTATCCGTTTGTCTTGTGTGCAGGTGTTTTCTTGTGAGGCTTCATTTCGTAAAGCTCCACAGACACTCCATTGCTTGCTATCTGCCATGCGGCCTCACAGCCTGCGAGACCTGCACCTATAACTTTAATTTTCTCCATTTGTATCTTCTCTCTTGTAGCCGCATGCTTTGTCGTTACATACGATCAGATTCTTGCCTTTCTTACGGAACAGAGGCTTGCCGCAGTTGGGGCAGCGCTCGCCTGTAGGCATATCCCAGGATGAGAAATTACATTCAGGGTATCTTTCACAGCTGTAGAAGAAGCTGTTGTTTCGTCCGTTTTTGGTGACTACCTTTGCTCCGCACTCGGGGCAGGCGATACCCGTATCCTTGGTGATTCGCTTTGTATTCTTACACTTGGGGTAATTCTCACAGGCATAGAAGGTACCGTAGCGACCGCTTCTTATTACCATCTCTGCACCGCAGAGTTCGCACTTAAAGCCTGCCTTCTTGGCTTCCTCCTTTTCCTTTGCTTCGACAACCTTTCCATCCTTGCCCAGAGCCTTGGTGTTCTTACACTCGGGATAGTTAGGGCAGGCAGCAAATTTGCCAAATCTGCCGTTCTTAATTATCATTCTTGCTCCGCAGAGCTCACAGGTGATATCGGTTTCCTCGGCAGGAACCTCGATCTTGGCGGTCTCAGCCTCAGCCTTAGCGAGCTTTGCTGCAAAGGGACCGTAGAAATCTGTTAAAACGCCAACAAGTGTGTTTTCTCCGCTCTCGATAGAGTCAAGGCGGTCCTCAAGACTAGCCGTGAACTTATAGTCAACAATATCGGAGAAGCTCTCCTTCATCAGCTTTGTGGTAACCTCTCCGAGAGGTGTGGGCATAAGGACCTTAGACTGACGCTTAACATAGTTACGCTGTATGATAGTTGTAATAATGGGGGAGTATGTGCTGGGACGGCCGATACCCATCTCCTCAAGAAATTTGATCAGAGAGGCCTCGGTATATCGTGCGGGAGGCTCGGTGAAATGCTGCTCCGGCTTTATCTCAAGAGCGTTAAGTACCTGACCTTCGCTGAGTTCGGGAAGGGAATTTGAATCCTTATCAGAGTCATTTTCCTGGTAGATTGAAAGGTAACCGGGGAACTTAAGCGTGGAACCGGACGCATGGAATTCTTTTCCGTTTGAAACGATGCTTGCGTTAACTGTATCGTAGGTTGCAGATTCCATCTGGCTTGCAACAAAACGGCTCCAGATAAGTCTGTAAAGCTTATACTGGTCAGGTGTGAGATATTTCTTTATAGAATCGGGTGTAAGGGAGACCT
>JAZNKU010000170.1:0-6503 GCA_045578685.1 Eubacteriales bacterium | reverse complement strand
CTTCTACGTAAACGGTGAATACTGTAATTACGGTATTTACGAGCAGCCTGTCAACGACGGCGACAGCTTTAAGATAGAATATACCGTATATGAAGGCTAAAAAATTCCGCATCCTTGATATCGCCGTCATAGGAATTATGGTGGCGATATTGCTGGCGGCAAAGGTAGCACTTGATTTTCTGCCTAACATCGAGCTTGTCAGCTTTCTCGTTATAATCTACGGTCTTTGCTTTAGTTGGCGGGTATTGTGCGTTATCCCGGTGTTTATAGTGGTACAGGCTCTGCTGTACCCCTTCGGTGACTGGATAATAATGTACACCTACATATGGTGGATACCCGCAATCGCGGCACTTTTTTTCAAAAAGGTCGACAACGTCTGGATATGGAGCATCTTCAGCGGCTTGTACGGACTCTTCTTCGGAGCCTTTTGCTCAATTACCTATTTTGCCTTCGGTTGTATTGAGGGTGGGGTGTCCTTTGGTCTTTCCACCGCCTTTGCCAAGTGGATATCGGGAATCCCCTTTGACCTGACCCACTGTATAGGCAATTTTGCAGTTATGCTGATACTCTATAAGCCGATACGCAAAACCTTAACAAGCATCAAAAAAACGCTGTCTTTGTGACAGCGTTTTTGTCTATATTAAAACCCCTTCGCTTCTCATTTTATCGTATTTAACGTTTCGGAAATAAAGGGCGATGTCTATAGAAATTTCTATGAAATTAAGCACGTAGAAGAAGAAACCGAGGAAGAACACGAATCCCGTACAGTTAAGAGAGTTTACCTGAATTATTTTACGCATAATACCCAGAGCGTAGCCTATAAGTAAAAACACCTCAAAGAAAAGGCTTTTGCCCTTGCCGGTTTTTGAAATAAGAGATTTGCGGATGGATATCGGCCAGGACAGACCGAAACAGATGATAGTAAACGCCTCCAAAAGCTCGCTTAAAACAGTGATATTCATAAATACCTCCAAAAAAAATTTGACATATTGCTTTGATAGTATTATAATACGGATGATGCTATATGTAAAATGTATAGTTAATATATCAAATATATCAAAATGGTATGGAGAAAAGATGAACATAAGTTACGATCATTACAGGATATTTTATTACGTTGCCAGATACAAAAGCTTTACGAGAGCGGCGGAAATGCTTTACAGCAACCAACCCAACCTCACGAGAGCAATAAAGAATTTAGAAAAACAGCTTGACTGTACCTTGTTTGAGCGCACAAATAAAGGGGTAGTACTCACCGAGGAGGGTGCAGAGCTGTACGAGCATATTTCTATAGCCTTTAAGCATATACAGGCAGGGGAAGAATCTATATCTCTCAAAAACAGTCTGCAGAACGGAGTTGTGTCCTTGGGAGCTACCGAAATTGCCTTACGCTGTTATCTGTTACCCATACTCAGCAGATATCACGACCTTTATCCGGGTATACGTATAAAGATACTCAACGTCTCAACTCCTCAGGCAATCAGGATGGTGGACAACAGGCTTATTGATCTGGCAGTTGTCACAACTCCGGTGGAGCCGAACGAGAAGATACAGACATCGCCCTTGTGCACCTTGACCGAGGTACCCGTATGCAGCACCGATCTTAACGTAGCAGACAGCATCACCTTGGAGGATTTGGCAGGATATCCTATGATCTCCTTGGGCAAGGGTTCTTCAACTTATGATCTTTATTTTAAAATGTTTGCCGAGGCAGGAGTTGATTTTTCGCCCGATATAGAGGCGGCAACCGCCGATCAGATATTGCCGCTTGTCAAGCACGGACTCGGAGTAGGCTTTGTCCCCGAGCAGTTTTTGGAAGGTGAGACGGGTGTTAAGAGGATCTCGCTTGCACAAGGACTGCCCGAGAGGGAAATAACTCTGGTAAAGAAAAAACGCCATTCTCTCACCCTTCCCGCAAGAGAGCTTATCAAGCTTATAAACAAAAAAAACGGTTCACGATAAGTGAGCCGTTTTCAATTATAGTCAAAAGCTGCCTTTACAGCATTTTCAAGCAAAATATCTTCGTCTATACCAAAAGTCTTGTTTATCAGCCCAAGCTCTTTTTTGACGTCCGTGTTCGATACGCTCATATTGTCCGAGTTTACGGTAACCGGTATGCCGAACTCCATATATTTTTTGATAGGATAATCCCTTATATCACTTATTACTCGGGTATTAAGATTGCTTGTGGGACACATTTCAAGGGGGATGGAACTGTCACGTAACAGCTTCATTACCGACTCGTCCTCGATAGCCCTGACACCGTGTCCGATTCGGGAGGCACCCATATTTACCGCATCCCGTATGCTATCCGCTCCGTCAGCCTCGCCGGCGTGGATAGTGTAGGGAATACCCATTTTATACGCCGCCTCAAAGAGGTGCTTATGATCGCGTGTAGGGAAAAGAGCTTCCGCTCCCGCAAGGTCAAGAGCAACGACACCGCGATCCATAAAATCGGGACAGAGCTTTACTGTTTCCTCGTTGTTACCGCCTCGCATACAGCAGAGTATAAGACGGTAGTTTTCACTCAAACCGCGGCAGGCAGCCTCTATGACCTGCCGTTCACTCAAGCCCATACGGGTATGAAGCTGAGGGGCAAAGCGTATCTCACAGTATCGGAAATCAGTCTCATAACAGAGCTTTTCTACCGCATAAGTTATAGCATCCTCCGTCTGCAAAAGAGTCAGCGGAAACTCAAAGCACCGTAGATAATCGTTGAGGTCTTGGCAGTTCTCGGGACATTTTAAAAGGCTTGTTAAATTGTCGGGAATTTCTATATCCTGCATTCGGCATAATTCTATTATACTTTCCCGTGACAGCGAGCCGTCAAGATGCAGGTGTAAATCAATGTATTTGTTCATATCGGGCTTTTGTATAAACTCTCCCTTCTCAACAGGGTAATAATATTATACACTATTTTAATTATAAACGCAATAACCGACGATAATAAATCAACTTAACCCTGTTTTACAAAATTCACGATAGGACAAGCTGTTTTCGAAGAAAGATAACACCCCCGATACTGCTAAAATCTCATTTGAGACAAGCAATATCGAGGGTGTTTTACTTTTAATTATCTGTGACCAACTTTGTTGCGGAGATTTTCTCCTCACTATATTTAACCACGTCTTTTATGACGAGTTTTTGGATAGCAGATATAAAAGTTAGCATAATATCAAAATCCGGTTTTCCATCTTTTGTGGGCAAAGATATTCTGTCATTTTTGATTTTAGTCTTACTTACGCTATCTCCCCAAGAATATTTATGCGACAAACTCTTGTAAACGCAAGTCGCAAGATATAACTGATGTAATTTTGTCCTCGCATCCTGATTATTCAGATATAATGCCAAATTATGACTGTCATTAGAGTAAAAATTATGTTCTTGATAGCTTACAACAAATGTTTTACCACCAATGAAAATACAATTACCATCTTCTAAGTAATTTTCGTCATATTTGATATAAGAACTGACGCTATTATTCTCGGAACTTGCACACAAATATGGTGTACTGCCACTGTTTTTTGTTATATCACAAGATAAAATGTTAGATGTATTTTTAACGGAGAAGATATCCAGTATATCATATTCTTTGAAGTTCAAAGCAGGATAAATTTCAAGAGCTCTTTCTTCTTCCTCTGTCAAGATATAATCTTTAAGTCCTGTAACAGAAAGATATGCTTCCAGCTCGGCAATATGCACTGCTTCCAACTGGGCTATAAAGCTTTCCATAAAATCAAAATCAATTTTGCCGTCTTTAGTTGGTAATTGGATTTTAATTGAGCGGAA
This sequence comes from Eubacteriales bacterium, assembly GCA_045578685.1. Classification (GTDB taxonomy): domain Bacteria; phylum Bacillota; class Clostridia; order Oscillospirales; family CAG-272; genus RGIG7300. The sequence goes on along the minus strand of JAZNKU010000170.1, from coordinate 2,714 downwards.
AACCTTATCAACATCACGCACGAGAACAGACAACAATTTCGATTTTTGTCTATTAAGCAATGTTGTAAAGAATAAAATCGCAGAACCTTTAATTTTGATTTTTGGTGTAATCTTTCTAACAAATTGTCCAGCATACCAAGGCTTTCTGCGGTAAAAGAAATCCATTTGTAGAAGACCTAAGCTCCACGTTCCTGCGGAATTAATATTTTCTTCATTGACAAACCCTGTGGTTTTAAGAACACCTTGATTTGAGGATGTCCTTGTAACATAATCATACGTTATTCCGGAAACAAGCTTATCTGTGTTAAAACTCAAGGTGTTTTCAATTTCAAACAGTTCTCCAAGCGTATATTCGCCCCACTTAACCGCCTGTAGTTTCTCGTTAAGTGAGGCTTCTATTTTCCCAGGCGGTCATCCTCCAAGTTTTGATTTTTTAATACATTCGTAACTTCGTAAACCAAATAGTCACTGACCGTCTTTTTAAAGTCTTCTAATGTAGGCTTTGTATCAATTGGTGCAGTTTGGTTCCAGTCATTACCGTTTTCGGGATCAATATGTCCCTCATAATACTCTTTTTCAGTAAAAATATTTAGTTTAGATTTACCAAAACGAACTAAATCCACGACTTCTTGATAACGTTCTTTGGCTCTGTCAGTATCAAATAGATTTTTGCTTGCTTTCTTGCGGTTAGTTCGTGTATATCCATCGTTGGAAAAGTCGATAAATTTAACTATATCGTCCTTTTGATGCTGTTCATTTACTTTAAAAACATACACATTTGTTTGAACACTTGATTTACCGATAAAAATATCGGAAGGCATTTTTATACTTGCCAAAAGGGTGTTATTCTTCAAAATGCGTTTGTTGTATTCAGTAGCTTTGCCTGAACCGGCAGAATTTTGAATAATAATTGCGGCATAGCCCTTGCTCATCATAGAAAGAGCCTTTTCCACAAAGTTCATACCGTTACCGGGTGCAGAATACGGAGGATTCAAAACAAAAGCATCTGCCGGGAATTTTTCATCCTTCTTGCCAAAACCGTAGTTGCCATCAAATTCCGTTAAGGAGTTTTTATTCAAAATGTTCGAGCTACCATCGCCCATTAAAATCATATTGAGAATAGCAAGCATATAAACACCGGGCAATAACTCAATACCAAGAAGCTGTTCTGCCTTTATTTCCGCTTGCTTCTTTAACAGTTCTTCGGGTGATGTAATATTTTTTTTAGCGTCAATGAGCATTTCGTTCATAGCCGCAACAAGAAGACCGGCGGAACCAGTAGCAAAGTCCCATACATACGATTTTCTATTAACGCGAGCCAGTTTTACCAACAGCGTTGCCACATAAGAAGGTGTAAGCACAACATCGTTAAGCTTGTCCTGTGTAAAGCCAAGCCAACCGTACATCTCATTAAAAAGTTTTCCTGTAAAATCAGTAGTTAAGCCGATTTTATAGTAAATACCCAAATCATCAACGATTTTTGTAAATACACGTTTTAGCTGACTTTCACCGTTTTCAACTTTGTTAATGTTATCAGTTAAAAGCGTATTCTGCAATGTTCTAAGTATAAGATCTCTTTTATCGGTTGGTAAGTTCTTTTCGGACAAAAAGGCTTTGATCTTTCTGACCATAATTTCGCCGTCAGTGTTGCCTTCTTCGGTGGAAGATATTAGATCGGATTTTTCCAAGGGCTTTACTTTTCCGGGTACACCAAGCGTAGAAATTATGGATGCTGCTACCAAATAAACACGGTCGTTTTCTCCGAGACCTTTCTCATTCTGGTAAATGTCATTATTGAGCTTAACAAGACTTGCATTGATCTCTTTTTCTCTTTGCTCTTTTAATCTGTCGATTTCTTCTTGTGTAAGCTGTAACTGCTTGACTTTTTGGATAAAGGCATCAAAATGCTCTTTCTTCAAAAATGAAAGGTCTGTAAATTCGTCAACCTTTTGACCGATACCAAAGTTTGACTTAGAAACATAATATACACCAATTTTATGTATAAGTTTTCCGCTTTCATCCTTATATCCGGTTACACCAATAGCAATAATATCGGTATAGCTTGTGTGGTGAAGAATGGCGTTAGCATAATGCACAGCACCATTTACAGCATAAGAATTGATGTTTTTATAGTTCGGTTCATTCTTGGCGGTTTTGTTGTCAACCTGCCCGTTAGCATCAAGTTTAACAAGCTTGTCCTTATAGCCCTTGTATTCAATAAGAATGGGATAATAATTTAATGCTTTATCTTGTAACAATAATTTAGCATCCGGACGATTGCCGCCTGCTCCACCGTTTTTAGAAAAGTAATCGTTAAGAGCTTTGTCGATTTCTGTATTCAAGGACTCCTGTTCTAATTTGTAATCAAGTCTATATGATTTGAGCCAGCCATTTGCTAAATCAGCAATATTAGGTTCAACAGATTGTATTGTATTCTTAGCCATTTTGTTATCTCCTTTATCCAACTGATATTGCTTATTTCAATTGTTTTTCTTGCTTTTTTCACCCGTCGCAAGCAAAGCAAATACAATTATGATTAGTACTGGAAACCCTATATAGTTAACCATAGGATTTGAACAGGTCCAGTAAAAACGGACAATGACAAAAATAACCCTCCTATGGTATAATTAAGAAAACCATAGGAGGGCTTTTTTATGCCACGAAAATATAGCCATATACAAGAATACGAAAAAGAGATTATAGAACTGAAATCA
>JAZNKU010000169.1:0-2506 GCA_045578685.1 Eubacteriales bacterium | reverse complement strand
TAATAATAATCTTTGGATATCCCCAACCTCTAAGGGTTGGGGGATATCCTTTTATATAAGATTATTTCTTGTTCTTCTTTTTCTTAAACATAATAAGAAGTATAATTCCTGCCGCAAGTACAACGATTGCCGCAACGCTTCCGTAGAACAAACTCTTGTTTGCATAGAAGATGACCCATGCGCTTGCGGATACTGTAACCTTAGTAAAGGTTTCGTTGTATTCATTGGGATTGCCGTCTGCATCTGTACTGCAATCGTTACATATTATCTGTACCTGATGCTCGAACACCTCGGGAATTGTAAACGTGATTTCACCGTCATTTTCCTCAAGATACTTGTAAAGCTCTTCGCCTGACATATCAAATCTGATACTGTCCGCGGCTACCGGCTTTCCGTCAGAATCAAGAAGTACAACCTTAAGACTGTAGAGTCTTCCTCCGTCATCGGTAGGAATGATTGTTACCGTTTGCTCTTCTGTCTGATAACGTCCGTTATTACCGAGACCGGATATTGTCAGTACGGGTGCTGTACGGTCCACAACAAATGATACATTGAGATTTTTAACATCACTGTATGCAGTTGTGGCGGTACTATCAACCGACTCAACGACAACGGTATATGAACCTTCTGCATCAAAGAGTTCACGCTTGATACTGTATGTACGCTTGCTCCATTCGTCAGGATTATCGGATATTGTAGTAGTATAGTCCTCACCCTCAGTAAGAGCAACTCCGTTAAGCTTCACTATATACTCGGTTACAGGGTCAACATTGATTTCTTCGATAACTACATTATTATCTACATTGTATACAAAGTAGTTTGTTACATACTTCTCTGTATTCTCATCCATGTTAAATGTAGAACCGTTTCTATTGATAGAGAATCTTACACTGTCATATTCCTTCTGATCCTCAAGCTTAATCTTGGTATATCTGTTATTAGACATATCCTCCGCAGAGCATGTAAGTGTATATACTGCATCCTCGGGAAGATCCGCTATATTGAAGCTATATGTCTTACCCGCCGAAACGGTCTTCATTACACCAAGATCAACAGCTCTTCTCTCATATCCGCCGTCAGCCGTCTTATAAAGTGCTGTAAGCTCAGGCTTAAATGCGGATGCATCAAAGTTCTGGTCGTTGGCTGTTATCGTAAAGCTGTAAACATCATCCTTGTTAGCGGAATTGGCAACTATACCGATTACATCAACGGTAGGTGCTTTGGTATCCACAGTAAGACGGTTGGATGTATAGGTCTCCATCTTGTTGGAGGAACGGTCCATATATTCAACCTTAACCGTATAATCACCGTCTGCAGCCAATGTAAAGGTACCGGTATGTACATCTACACTGTTATCAATCCACTTAACGCTTGCAGGAACTACTGCACCATCCTTAGTAACAGTAACCACAACATCTTCAGAATAGAAGTTAGCTTCTGTGATTACTATCTGTGCATTCACATTTCCTGCATAGTAAGAAATACCGTTTGCCTGCTGAACAGGATTGTTATAAGTGATTACGCTTGTAGGAGATATGTTATCTACTATTACACGTCTGCTATCACTCATTTCGGTATTGTTCTCAGAACGGTCGTATGCCGTGAACTTTACCGTACCGTTGAACTGGTTGTCGCTTTTCAGAGCGTACTTAGGGATGGTAAACGATGTTGTAAAGGTATAACCATCACGAGTTATTCTCTTACTTGCTTCCTCGATTTTATCATCGATAAGCTCAGCATTTACACCGCTTACGCCTGCATTCTTGATGTAACTGTATACAAAGTAGTGTACGCCTGCTGTATTATCGTCAGCGGTTATGGTAACCGTCATCTGTGCGTTGTAATAACCGAATGTGACAGATTCAAGAACTCGGTCAAGCACGCTCGTGCTGTAGGATACCGTAAGTTTCTCGGGAGCTTTGGTATCTACGGTAAATACGTCCTCTGCATACTCTGCCGCCTCGTTTAACGCAAGATCAGTATACTCATAATCAAAGGTATAGTTTGCGTCAACCGAGTAGTTAAGAACTATCGTGTATACATTACCGTTCTTTTCCCAATTTGCATCGTTGGAAAGTGTAGCGGCAAAATTCTCAACCTTAACGGACTTGTCGTCTACATCAAGAGCAGTTACTGTTGCAATAAAGTCGTCAGCACGGAAGTTGTGCTCCTCTACTGTAATCGTAGCACTCTGTACAGCATTAAGATAATCGCGACCGTCTATGGTATGAATAATCTCCTTATTGGAGTATTCAACATTCACAACAGGATCCGTCTTATCTATTGTAAAGACTCTGGACTTATAGGTCTTTATACCGCTGTATGCATCGTTTGTATCGATAACGGCATCGTTCTCAGAGAGATCGTTATATTCGATCTCAAGTATATAATCGGCATCCTTGTTGTAAGAAATGTCAAATCTATGAATATCACCCTCACTTGTCCAAGTGAAGTAAACGGGATCAGCACCCTCATACTTCTGCTCTGCACCCTCGGGCATATATTC
>JAZNKU010000168.1:0-14243 GCA_045578685.1 Eubacteriales bacterium | reverse complement strand
CGCCGATGTAGAACACATCGGTGAGTGCTGTAATGGTAGGTATATCAATGTCGCTGTCCTTACAAGCAAGACCGTAACCCAGTCTTGCACCGTCAAGGAAGAGATAAAGTCCGTTCTTACGGCAGGAGTTGCTTATAGCTTCAAGCTCTGCCTTGGTATAGAGGGTACCCGTCTCGGTGGGGTGGGAAATATAAACCATCTTGGGCTGTACCACGTGCTCCCAAGCATCGTCTGCACGGTATCTTTCAACATAGCAGTCGATATCCGCTGCCTTGATCTTACCGTTTTCGGTGGGAAGGGCGATGATCTTGTGACCGGTTGCCTCAATAGCTCCTGTTTCGTGGCAGTTGATATGACCCGTCTCGGCTGACAGCACACCCTGATGGGTACGCAGTGCTGCGGAAATCACCGTCATATTGGTCTGTGTTCCGCCTACGAGGAAGTGTACGTCAACAGATTCGTCACCACATACCTTCTTTATAGCGGCTCTTGCCATATCGCAGTATTCGTCACAGCCGTAGCCTACGGTCTGATCCATATTCGTTTTTGTGAGGGCTTCGAGTACACGGGGATGAGCGCCCTCAAGGTAGTCACAGTTAAAGCGTATCAAAATGTCTTCTCCTTAATAAGCGAGCATTGCGGCAGTTGAAATTTCCTTCTTAACAACATACTCTGCAAAACGCTCGATGATAGCCGCAGCTTCCTTACGCTGCGCGGTCTTACGGGGCAGAACATTGCCCAGGTTATCGCCTGCAACGATCTGACGGTCGTTTGCCCAGGACAGAGCGGTATACGCCCAGCTTGCAACATCGTCGATATCGTTGAACTGAGGAAGCGCATCCTCTCTGACATCAAGGTTATATTCACGGTACTTGGAGTAGCTGTAGAGCATGGTTACAAGCTCCTGACGGGTGATGGCACGGCCAACGCCGAAGGTGTCCTCGCTCATACCGCTGGTGATACCTGTAAGGTGAGCCCAGCCTACTGCACTTTCGTACCAAGAGCCCTTTACAACATCGGTATAAGGGATATCCTCGGTAAAGTCAAACTCGGTATCGTCGGAGATATTGAAGAGTATCTTTACAAACATCTCACGGGTGAGGGTGGCGTCAGCGTCGAACAGTCTGTAGCCTGTACCGTCCATATAGCCGTGTCCTGCACAGTAACGGATAGACTCAGAGTACCACTGCTTTGCCATAACGTCGTCAAACTCACCTACATTGTTTTCAACAGCCTTGTTGTAGCCGTCAACCATTTCGTTACACTGGGTACACCATACCTCAACCTTACCTGCATCGTAGATGTAGGGCTCGGTGATGACCTTGTGGTCAAGGGTGTGCTTGGACATATTTACGGTGAAGCCGTAGCAGGGAATATTGATGCTGGAGGAGTGTGTACCGGGTCTGCCGTCGGGGAGATACTCTGCGATAGCGGCATAACGGCTCCATGTATCTACCTCGCCTGCCTCCGCATCATAGAAGCGGTCGTGATAAACTGCCTGTGCGTAGATGGTGTAGTCACCTGCGGCAAGCATCTCCTTAGAATATGTAACGGGGTTCTTGGTAGCGCATACCTCTACGTCCTCGATGATAACGTCCCAGGGAATAAATGCCTCAAGTTTCCAACCCTTTTCGGTAACGGCAGCTTCAACATCCACCTTTTCGGTGATGTCAAGACCATTACGCTTGATCTGGCGGTACATCTTGGCACCGTCCTCAAACAGACCTACACAGTACCAGGGGGTATAACTGCTGTTGCCTGTATAGCCCGCATTGTACCACATACGCTCTACGTCAAAAGCAAGAACGAAGATGTCTCCGTTGTAGCCGTAGCTGTGGTCGATGTCGTCCTCTCCGGTGGAGTAAACAAAGCTGTTAAGACCGTCGGTGGGGGTACCGTCCATATAGGTTGCATGAACGTCTTCTACGATATCAGCTGCATAGTAGAGACCCTCCTCGGAGTATGCAAAATACATAACGCCTTCGGTGGTCTGGGGTGCGGTGGACCAGCAGTTGGTCATAGACTTGGTGTTAAGGTAGAGAGGTGCGGACCAGCCCTCGGACATATCGATGCTTGCGTCCACTGTGGGGGTAGCCTTACCTGCGGTGATTACCTGCTCACGCTGGGTCTTGGCTGATGCGGTGATAACAAGCACCGAAAGGATGCTTGCGATGATAAGTAAAACAGAAATTATCTTTTTCATTTTTTTGGGTCTCCTGAATTCAAAGGGGTAAAATCGGCAAAGCCTTTTACTCAAAGACTTTGCCGACGATGATGTTGCTATAATTTAGTGTGATCGTTAAAGTAATTGATTATACTTCATACGATTTCGGATGCGGCAACTTGCCGCGACTTTGCCGATGATGCTTAATCAATTATAAAGTCGGATGATAAATCCCATCACCCTGTTTTTGCTGCTTAGAGCGCACTAACGATGTTTTCTGTATCCTGTGCAATAACGAGCTCTTCGTTTGTGGGGATGAGGTATACTGCAACCTTGGAGTTGTCGGTGGAGAGCTTAACGACGTTGGGCTGATGATGAGCCTTTGCGTTTACTTCGTAATCCATCTCGATGCCGAAGTATTCCATATTACGGCAAACTCTTTCACGAAGCTCGGTGTTGTTCTCACCCATACCTGCGGTGAATACGATAGCATCAAGACCATTCATAGCAGCGGTGTAGGAGCCGATGTACTTCTGGATCTGGTATGCAAGGATGTTTGCAGCAAGCTCTGCGCGGTGGTTACCCTCAAGGATAGCAGCCTCGATATCACGGCTGTCGGAGGAGATACCGGATACGCCGAGGAAGCCGCACTTCTTGTTCATGAAATCGCTCATCTCGTCGGGAGTAAAGCCTTCCTTGTTCATAATGAAGGTAACGATAGCGGGGTCGATAGAACCGCAGCGTGTACCCATCTCAACACCGTCAAGGGGAGTGAAGCCCATAGAGGTATCAACTACCTTACCGTCCTTAACTGCGGAGATAGAGGAACCGTTGCCGATGTGGCAGGTTACGATCTTGGTGCCTTCGGTCTTGCCGAGGATCTTACACATCTCGCCTGCAACGTAGCGGTGGGATGTACCGTGTGCACCGTAGCGGCGGATGTCGTACTTTTCATACATTTCGTAGGGGATAGCATAGAAGTAAGCCTTCTCGGGCATAGTCTGGTGGAACGCTGTGTCAAATACCAGAACCTGGGGAACACCGGGCATAGCCTCGGTACAGCCCTTGATACCCATAAGGTGTGCGGGGGTGTGAAGGGGAGCTAAGTCAATACAGAGATTGAGCTTTTCGATAACGTCGTCGGTGAGGAGCATGCTCTCGGAGAAGTAAGCACCGCCGTGAACCACACGGTGACCTACAGCCTCGATCTCGCTCATATCCTTGATACAACCGATCTTTGCGTCTGTAAGTGTATCAACAACGATTCTTGTAGCAACGGAGTGGTTCTCCATCTCTACCTCGCGAACGGTCTTAGTACCGTCAGCCTGCTTGTGCTCGATCTTACCGCCCTCGATACCGATACGCTCACAGATACCCTTTGCCATTACGTTGCCGGTCTCTGTATCAAAAAGCTGATACTTAAGAGAAGAGCTTCCGGCATTTACAACCAAAACATTCATTTTGTTACCTCCAAGATTTATCTACTTGTATTTTATTTATAAATTTGATATAATGCATTATACTATATAAAATATGTAAATTCAAGTAAGTTCACGAATTGTTTAATCTAAATTTATAGGAAATTGTACATTATGGAGATAAAATATGAAAATTTGTGCCGTAATTGCCGAATATAACCCTTTTCACAACGGACACTTGAAGCAAATTGAATATATAAGGGAAAATCTATCAGATACCGCCATAGTTGCGATAATGAGCGGAAATATCGTTCAGCGAGGAGAGCTTGCCGTACTTGACAAGTACACAAGGGCAAACTCTGCCGTGCTGTGCGGTGTGGATGCGGTGCTTGAATTACCCTATCCTTGGTGCGGAGGCTCGGCGGGTTATTTTGCCCGCGGTGCTATGGATATAGCAAAGGCTATAGGTGCAGATTATCTCTGCTTCGGAAGTGAATCGGGAGATATAGAGGAGCTAAAAAAAGCAGCTGACAGGATGAAGGACGATGAGTATATCAGTCACCTTGATTTTCTTATAAAAGAAGAGCCGCAAACACCCTATATTGCCCTTTCACACAGAGCCTACAGGGAGCTTTATAACTCTGAAATTCCCGATGGAGCAAATAACACCCTTGCCATCGAATATCTTAAAAATATCGGTGATATTACCCCGATAACATATAAGAGAACTTTTCCCTCCAGCGCTACTGCCGCAAGAGGATTTTATATAAACGGATATATGGACGAACTGAAAAAAACCGTTCCCTGTGCCGCATACGGAATATATGAACGGACTATTCCCGTATCCACCTTTTGTGTGGGAGATGTTATCCTTTGGCATTTATGCAATGCGTCAAAGGAAGAACTCTGCCGATATGCCGATGTGGATATGGGTATGGCTTCACGGCTTATTTCCTCTGCTGTTGAATCTGATACTTATGACGAATTTATTGATCATGCGGCATCAAAAAAGTATACAAATTCCAGATTGCGCAGATGTATTATGAATATAATTTTAGGTACAGAAAAGGATCATCTTGAAGCCAAACCTGTCTATACTACACTTCTTGCCGCAAATGAAAAAGGCTGTAAAGCGATAAAGCAGATAAAAAAGCAGAGTGGCATACATGTTATAACTAAGCCTGCCGATCATAGCGAGGTTAAAGAACAGTTTGAGTTTTCGGCTAAAGCTGACAAGCTCTTCTTCATTGCCAAAGGTCAGAAAACTGCTGATATTTTCAAAAATAAACCTGTAATACTGTGAATAAAGTTTCTGAAAATTATTGATTTTTTGTTAATGGTATGGTAAAATAACCATAGAGAGAATAATCTGTAAAAGGGAGGTTCGTATATGAACAAAATAATCACAATCAGCCGTCAGTACGGCAGCGGAGGCAGAGAGATCGGAGATAAGTTAGCTAAACGCTTTGGTATCCCTTTTTATGATCATGCTCTTATCGAGATGGCAGCTAAGGAGAGCGGATTTTCCGAAAAGTACTTCGAGGATCCCGAGAAAAATGCAACAAACTCCTTCCTCTATTCCATAGTACGCGGTATGCAGTATCAGTACCGCAACGCTACCCCTTGGAGTCTTGAGGAGACTGTTTATACCACACAGTCGGATATCATCCGCAAGATAGCAGACGAGGGTCCCTGCGTTATCATCGGCCGTTGTGCAGACTACATTCTGTCCGACTACGATGATGTTGTCAAGATCTTTATCCATGCGGATATGGATTTCCGTATCGAGCGTGCTATCAAGATCGACTCTATCGATCCCAAGGAAGCAAGAGAGCATGTCCGCAAGAAGGATAAGCGCCGTATGAACTACTACAACTATCATTCGGATACCAAGTGGGGCGATGCTCTTAATTATCATCTCTGTCTTGATTCAGGTCTTTGCGGAATCGACACTGCGGTTGATATTATCGCAAAGTTTATCGGAGAATAAGCGGTTGGCACCGCGGCCAAACTGTGCCCTGCAGGGCACGGGTATCTTCAGGCAGATCACACGCCACAATGTAATACAAGTAAACTAATCTAATGAGGGCTAAGCCCTCATTAGTGTTATATGGAGATATTATGTTTATAGAAAAAGTAAAAGAAATAGTTTCCAAAGTGAACCATTTAAAGAAGACAAAGGATAATACTCTTCCCGATAACTCATATTTTTTAGATGACGGAAGTGTGCTTTGCTATCCCCGTAAATACGGCGACAGCCGTTATCCCTACCAGACCGACGGTCTGGTGCTCTTTGCCCATACCAATGGATATATCGATGTGACCGAGGGTATGTTCAATGTGTTCAGACAGGCTCACTACAACGAGGATACCGTTATCGGTTTCTTCGGAGGTCTTAAGCGTGAAAAGGGTTATATGCCCGTATCTGTAACCGGAGCGGCTCAGGTATACGGCGACGAGTTTGAGCGTTATACCGTATTTACCCCCACCGCGGTCTACTACATCACCGAGGCAGAGGGAATCGTTTTTGCGGTGAGAGCCTATGTGGACCCGGACAAGCATCTTCGCTTTACTATGGGTGCTTACAACGAGGGGGAAAAGCAGGAGATATATCTTACCTCCTTCTTTGAGCCTATGCTTCGGTATATTGCGGCAGAGGGCTTTTTCAACCGTATGACCAAGTACGGCAAGCGCTTCGGCAACGGAAGCTACATCGTCAAGAGCCTTAATATGTGTATGGACTGTCTGTCTGTACGATATAAGGTAACAGGTACTCCTACAAGAGAATATCACACCACCTCCAAGGGTGATTTTATAGGCTACAAGGGCAGATGCCTTTCAAATGCTCAGTCTCTTAAGGACGGATATTTTGAAAAGTGCGTTCCCAACACTAACACAACCGAGCTTCCCATCGTGTCGGATATGCTTTACTTTGAGCTTTCGCAGGGCGAGAGTGCAAGAGTTGACTACGAAATGTTAGTAACCGACAAGGAGATAAACGCCGAGCTCTTCTCCCTTTCCACCATTCAGATCGAAGACTCCGAGAAGGTACTTTGCGACATGTCGGCAAATGAGGGAGTGATCTATGACAATCTCAAGCTTTCGTTTGAGGGCTGGGATGAGGAGCGTATCGGCTCAGGCGTTCTTAACAGATTCCTGCAGTATGTCAAGCGTCAGGTAAGCCTCTGTGCTTTAGGTAAAAATTATGCCGGCAATATGCTTGGTATCCGTGATGTGTTCCAGCAGCTTGAGTCAAGTCTTATGTGGGATCCCGCGGCATCAAGAGCACAGATAGTAAGGGTTATGAACTATATGCTGGATGACGGACGTGCTCCCAGACAGATATCTTTCCCTACAGCGGAGAAGCCTATACCCGAGTTTGACCTCCGTCCCTATATCGACCAGGGCCCCTGGATAATCGAGACCATATATTCTTATCTTGCCTTCACGGGTGACTACTCTATTCTTGACGAGGAGTGTACATACTATCATACCGACGAGACCTTCGGACCGCTGTCTTTGAGTGAAATAAAGAGCTCTATCCTCTGTCATATGGTGGATATCACAAACTACCTTGTATCAAAGATAGACCCCGAAACCAACTGTCTGAGGGCTCTCTGGGGTGACTGGAACGATGCTCTTGACGGTCTGGGTCATACAAAGGACGAGGGTAAGGAGTTTGGCTCCGGTGTCAGCGTTATGGCAACAGAGCAGCTTTACTCAGCCCTTAACAAGATGATAGAGATACTCAATGCTACCGGCAATATGCCTGAGGTTGCAGACTCTTACCGTGACACGGCGGCAAAGCTGGCAAAGGGCTACCGTGAAAACGCCATCACCGAGGAAAACGGTGTCAAGCGAGTGCTTCACGGCTGGGGCGATAAGAAGGAATATTATGTGGGCAGCTACCGCGACTATGACGAAAAGAGCCGTATATCCCTTACCGCTCACGCATTTGCTGCTATCTCCGGACTTACCGAGGCTTATCCCGAGCTTAAGGAGGATGTTATCAATAATATTCTGTCCCTTGACTCCAAGTACGGTCTTCTCACCTTTGATGCATCCTTTGACGAGATAGATCCCCGTGTAGGCCGTATCTCCACCATCACTCCCGGCACATACGAGAACAACGCGGCTTATGCTCACGCCTCCACCTTCGGCATTATGGCGCTCTTTATGATGGGACGCTCCAAGGAAGCCTGGGATCAGCTTGAAAAGACTATGGTAATAACCCATGACAATCCCACCATGACTACCTTCGTTATGCCAAACTCCTACTGCTACAGTGAAGAGTATTCTATCGACGGTGTTTCTATGGGTGACTGGTATACAGGCAGCGGCACCGTGCTTCTCAAGGAGCTTGTAAAGCAGGGATTCGGCATACAGCCTACCCTTGATAAGCTCTATATCAACCCTCCCGTATACTTCCCCTGTGATGCGGCAGAGCTTGAGATTAAGATCGACGGCAAGACCCTCGTCTTTGAGATACAGGGCAAGGGTGAACTTGAGCGTAAGATATACTTCGAGGGTGACGATATCACCGAATCTGACGGCTGTTGTGCAGTTAACAAGTCCTTTTTACATGACGGAATGAAGTTTATAATCAAATAAAAATAAAAATAAGCACCTTCGGGTGCTTATTTTACTTGACCTTTTTGGTTAATAGTGATATAATATTCGACAGTTTTATTTTTTAAATAAGAATTCAGGAGTTTATGATGAAGCAGAAAAGAAGCAGCTTTACAGGTAAGTTAGGCTTTGTTCTTGCGGCGGCAGGCTCTGCTGTGGGTCTGGGCAATATATGGCGATTTCCTTACCTTGCGGCAAAATACGGTGGAGGAATATTCCTTTTAGTATATATCATCCTCGCCCTCACCTTTGGATTTGCCCTTATGTGTGCTGAGATAGCTCTGGGCAGACGCACAGGCAAGAGTGCTGTTGCGGCATTTGGTTATTTAAATAAAAAATGGTCCTTTGTAGGCTGGATAGCGGCACTTGTGCCCGTGCTTATCCTTCCTTACTATTCTGTAATCGGCGGTTGGATAACAAAGTATATTGCAGTTTACATTACAGGCAACGGCTCTGAGGCTGCAACAGACGGATTTTTCGGTAACTTTATCTCTCTTCCCGCAGAGCCTATCGTATGGTTCCTTATATTCATAGGACTTACCTCTGTGGTGGTGCTTTTCGGTGTAGAGAAGGGAATAGAAAAGGTTTCAAAGGTAATGATGCCCGTGCTTGTTGTACTGAGTATAGGTATTGCGGCGTTTGTCGTTACCCGTCCCGGAGCTTTTGAAGGCGTCAAGTATTATCTCATGCCCGACTTTTCCAAGTTCTCGGCAACCACCGTCCTTGCGGCTATGGGTCAGCTCTTCTACTCCATGTCCCTTGCTATGGGTATCATGATAACCTACGGCTCTTATATGAAGAAGGATATCAGCCTTGAGAACTCGGTCAAGCAGATCGAGGTGTTTGATACAGGTATTGCATTCCTTGCAGGTCTTATGATCGTTCCTGCGGTATTTGTTTTCTCGGGCGGAGATGAGGCAGCACTCAACAAGGGTGCAAGTCTTATGTTCGTTACCCTTCCCAGCGTATTTGATTCCATGCCTCTGGGCGAAATTGTAGGTGCAGCGTTCTTTATCATGGTATTCTTTGCGGCTATTACCTCCTCCATATCCCTTATGGAGACTATAGTTTCTATCGTTCGCGATAAGACAGGCCTTGGCAGAAAGTCTGCCTGCGGTATCGTGCTTGCGATAACTGTATTGCTCGGCTTACCCTCGGCACTTGGCTACGGTGTGCTTGACTTTATCGTTCTTAATATCAACGGTGAGAGCCTCTTCTTCCTTGAGATGTTCGATTTCGTCAGCAACTCCGTTATTATGCCTGTAGTGGCACTCTTAACCTGTATTTTCGTCGGTTATGTTATCAAGCCCAAGACTATGGCAAACGAGATCGAGGCTCAGGGAGCTAAATTCAAGCAGAAGACGCTCTTTACAGTTATGATAAAATATATCGCACCTGTATGTATAGTACTGATACTTATCAGCTCTGTGCTTGATGTACTTGGAATAATGAAAATATAAAAACAGGCACCTCAGGGTGCCTGTTTTCGTTTTGATTCCAAAATATATAGACTATTCTTTTTCTTCTTCCAAATTCTCAAGAGCAACACGCACAGCCTCTACTACAAAGGCGGAAAAGGTACACTCCTTTCCTCGTATAGCATCCTCGACCTTTTCTACGATATCATTGGGAAAACGTATTGATTTATTTGTTGTAAGGGGAATGGACGGGATCTTGAATTTTTTCATAAGCTACCTCGTAATACTATTGTATATATAATTGTATTACAAAATTAAATACAAATGCATATTGTAATTGTAGCACATATGTGCTACAATATATGTATGATATTATGGAGGTAATCTTATTATGAATTGTGAAAATGAATACTGTATATACAACAAGGAATATAAGTGTATATTGGATGAGATAACCTTGGATATACAAGGAAAATGTATCGAATGTATATATGTGGATATTCCGTCTCAACAGCTGGAAAAATTAAAGGAAGAACAAAGATTATAATACAAAGCACCCCGAGATCTTCTCGGGGTGCTGCGATATATTTGCTTCGCAAATGCGATATGTTTATTACATAAACGCGATATAACACCTATGGTGTTGCGATATGATATAAATCCCTATCCTTGTGCCCCGCAGGGCATATCGCGTCCGAAGGACATATCGCTCCACTTGTGGAATATCGCAAATCCCGTATAGGGATTTATATCGCGTCATAATGTCTTGCATTATGACCTGTGTCTGTCAAGATAATCCTGCAATATTATCTGCGCCGACAGAGTATCCACAACATCCTTACGCTTTTTGCCGTGGGTGCCTGTGGCATCAAGATAGGTGTGCGCTACCATGGTGGAGCATCTTTCGTCAAAGAGCTCTACGGTCAGATCCGTCTTTTCTCTTAAAAAGCCTGCAAATAGATGAGCCTTTTCGCTTCTGGGACCACGGGTACCGTTCATGTTGACGGGGTCACCTATTACTATCTTCCCCGCGTTATTCTTCTTTGCATGCTCGATAACTATATCGCAGAGGTCATGCATCCCCTTTGCCTTGACCGTGCCTATTCCGTTTGCCATCATACCGAGGGCATCAGAGATCGCAAGTCCCGTACGCACGTCTCCGTAATCTACTGCTAAAATTTTAATATACGCCATAACCTCTTGCCTCCAGCACTCCTTCTATTACCGACTCGCAGAATTCTCTTACATCGTCGCAGACCTCTTGCTTGTTCTTTTCGTTAAAGAGCTCGTGACGGCAATCATCGTATAATTTGTATTTCAGGAAATTAAGCTCACATTCGTTGAGTCGGTCAAAGACCTCGTCAACGCCCTTGCCGTAGTTGCCTACAGGATCGTCGCGTCCGCTTATAATGTATACGGGCAGCCAGAGGGGAACCTTCTTTGCCCAATCCTCGCTTGAAACATATTTCAAGAGATTGAACATATTTTTATACGCGCTTACCGTAAAGGTGAAGCCGCAATAGGGATCCTCGTCGTATGCTTTTCTTACCGTCTCGTCACGGCTAAGCCATGACAGAGGATCCTTTTCACTTTTAAAGAGCTTGTTGTAGCCCGAAAAGGAGATGTCCTTGACGAGCTGACTTCTGTATTTCGCTCCTTTGAATTTTTCGATCATCGAGCAGAGTGCAAGTCCCGCACCTATAGCCTTATTGGAGCCCGACGTACCGCAGATAACACAGCCGTCGATACTGTCTGCATATCTCGTAATATAATCACGGACAACAAAGGAGCCCATAGAATGACCGATGAGTATATAGGGCAGGGTGCGGTAGCTTTTTCGAACTATCTCGTTGAGCTTTTTCAGATCATCTGCAAAGCATCTCCACGTATCAGAG
This sequence comes from Eubacteriales bacterium, assembly GCA_045578685.1. Classification (GTDB taxonomy): domain Bacteria; phylum Bacillota; class Clostridia; order Oscillospirales; family CAG-272; genus RGIG7300. Next base: position 2,719 of record JAZNKU010000168.1, on the reverse strand, counting down.
CCAAAGTAGCCTAAGTCCTCCGGTGCTACACCTCTGCCGTGACCCATGTGGTCGTTTCCCAAGACAACGAAGCCGTTGTCTGTGAAGTATTTTATGGTTTCCTCATATCGGTCAAAGTATTCACACATTCCGTGGGATATCTGGATTATACCCTTGGCATTGCCTTCGGGCAGACATATACGGTATGTAATATTGCTTTCCCCGTTTGAGGATAAAAAAGTACCTGTTTTGTTTTTCATAGCTTGATCTTTAAATCTCTTTTTTCGGCAAATTCTTTTATGTCGTCGTGAGAGGGTACTGAATTAAACGATCCGGGGCGGGTAACGGTCAGCGCTCCGGCAATATTTGCATACTCGCAGGCACGCTTGATATCTCCCGTGCGCAGATACTCCACTGCCAAAGCCGCAGTGAACACATCTCCTGCCGATGTTGTGTCAACAGCCTTTACCTTGTGGGGAGTTATGATATCATGGTACAGTCCGTCATAGAAGAACACACCTCTCTCACCAAGCTTGAGGATATAGTATTTTGATTTAATGAGCTTGGCAAGTGCCATGCACGCTTTAAGACAGCTGTCCTTGCCGGTAGGCTTGATTCCTGTATAGATATAGGTTTCTTCTTCGTTTGGTGAGAATATCTCCACGGGACCAAGCGCACTCAAGGGAAAATCCTTTGCGGCAGGACCTGCATCCACGATTATGGGAACATCGGTTCTTTTTGCGTATCCTGCAGTATCGATTATGGTATCCTCCTCGATTTCCATCTGGAGGATGAGAGCATCGGGACAGCATTCCATAGCATACGCGGTATCGTCATAGGAGAGCTTGCGGTTAGCACCGGGGTAGGTGACTATACGGTTACAGCCGTCTTTTTCCACCATTACAAGGGCGAGACCTGTGCGCTCCTCGGGATCCTCTGTGATATAATCGGTGTTTATGCCTGCCTTACGGTAGATACCCATAAGCTTGTCGGCATAATCATCGTTTCCCAGCTTTGTGCAGAAAACAGATTCGCCTCCCAGTCTGCTTACCGCATAGGCAGCGTTTGCCCCCTTGCCTCCGGGGGTGATGGAATATCCGTAATATGATTTAAGGGTCTGACCCACCGAGGGAATATAGGGCATATTGGCGGTCAGGTCGATATTGGCACTGCTGACGGTAAGAATAACCGGTCTTTTCTTTGTAAGCATCGGGCTCCCCCCTAATTTTAAAGCTGATAATATATGTAATTATATTAACATATTGTTTATATAAAATCAATGGTTCATAAAAAATTTGCTTGTAATTTATATGAAAATATTATATAATAAATTATTATCCTACACAGAGGTGAACCCTATGAAGCTTAAGTCTTTATTTTTGATTCTTGTTTTGACCGTAATGATATTTTCAGGCTGCTCCCGGCAGAGCGATATCGAGGTACCCGACGGAATGAAACTTTTCTCTAACGAGCATACCGACTATACCGCCTTCGTTCCGGTAAACTGGATAGTTGATATGTCTACAGGAACACTCAGCGCGTATGTTTCCTCGGCTGACGCTTCCAACATCAGCATTACAGCCCAGACGCTCAAGGCTCCTACCACTCTTGACGATTATTGGAAGGGCTTTGAAGAGGATTTCAAGGCGACCTTTGACGATATGGAGTATATTGGAGAGCATCCTACCACCACCACTCTCGACAAGCAGCCCGCCAACAAATATGTCTACACCGCAACGGTTACAGGCACACAGTACAAGTTTATGCAGATAGCTTGTATCCGAGAGATGACGGTATATGTTATCACCTATACCTCCACCCCCGAGGGCTTTGATACCAATATGGAGAATGTAGAGAAGATCCTTGATAACTTCTCCTTTAACAAATAATGGAGCTCTATTTCGACAACTCTGCCACCACCAAGCCCTACGAGAGTGTAATAGAGGTCATGAGCGAGGCTATGAGAGAGTACTGGGGCAATCCCTCCTCGCTTCATACCAAGGGCTACGAGGCGGAAAAAAAGCTGAATGAGGCGAGAAAGATAATTCTCGATTCTCTTAACATCCGTGACAGACACTCAGAGCTGTTTTTCACAGCAGGAGGTACCGAGGCGGATAACCTTGCAATACTTGGCACGATGCGTGCAAAGGAAAGAAACAAGGGTAAGAAATTTATCACCACCAAAAGTGAGCACCCTGCCGTACTCAACTGTGCAAAGCAGCTTGAGGCGGAGGGCTTTCAGGTAGTATATCTTTCCTGCCGCGGCGGTAAAGTGGATATAAACGAGTATATGGCGGCACTTGACAAGAACACGGTTATGGTCAGCATTATGACCGTTAATAATGAGACCGGTGCAGTATACGATATAAAGAAGCTTTTTACGATGGCAAAGGCTGTTTCACCTGATATAGTTACCCATACCGATGCGGTGCAGGCTTATATGAAGATGAAGCTCTCGCCCGAAATGATGAAATGCGATATGATGACCCTGTCAGGTCACAAGATACACGGTCCTAAAGGGATAGGCGCACTCTATGTGTCCTCAGAATGTATGAAGAAGCGTACCCTCTCTCCCCACACCTTTGGCGGCGGACAGGAAAAGGGTTTTCGCAGCGGTACCGAGAACCTCCCCGCCATACTCGGGTTTGCAGAAGCCGCAAAGACAGGTGTTTATCCTGCATCGGTAGGTGAGCTTCGTTCTTATATACTTAAAAACCTTCCCTCCGAGATAAGACCTAAT
>JAZNKU010000167.1:0-2842 GCA_045578685.1 Eubacteriales bacterium | reverse complement strand
TCATGAATCCTTTTGATTCATTTCACGATGCAATACATGTTTTCACTAAAACCAAAGGTTTTCGTTTCATTAAATATTGGATAGCGGTATTACTCCGCTATCCAATATTTATCTTTATTTATTCCTATAACGATATCCCCGTCTCTGTCAGTACGGTAAATCTTGTCAAGATGGCTGTTGAGAAGTGCGAGTGTTTCCACATGAGGGTGACCGTAGGTGTTATCCTCTGCCACCGATATCACGGCGACCTCGGGAGATACGGCATTGAAAAATTCCTCAGAGGTTGAGGTCGATGATCCGTGATGTCCGACCTTAAGTATCTCACAGTCGAGCTTATCGGGAGCGGTTCTTAAGATAAATTCTTCATTGCCTACCTCGGCATCACCCGTAAACATAGCATCTATCTCGCCGTAGCTGACCTTCATTACAAGACTTATGGCGTTGGCATCATCCGGCTTATATCCCGGACCGGGAGAAAGTATCTCCACGGTTATATCCCCTATAACGAACTTATCACCCGAACAGGAATAAACAAGATCGCTGCCTTCAAAATCGATGGCCTCCATCATCTTGCGGTAGCAGGCCGTATTTTCATAGTAATCGGGCATAACTACATTTTCTACTTTATAATGATAGATTATATCATCTGCTCCGCCTATATGGTCCTCGTGAGGATGGCTGAAAAAGGCGTATTCTATTTCGGATACTCCAAGGGAGTCGAGATACTCGAGAAGCTCAGGAGCACTGTCTCCCGGTCCTGCATCTATAAGAATATCGTTATCCCCGTTTTCTATAAATGCGGCATCCCCCTGCCCTATATCGATTATATGAACAGACACTTCAGCATCTTCAGGCAACTGCTCCATAAGTTCGGGCATCTCAAAAATCACATATAATGCCACCGCTATGATTATTATAAAGGCAAGTATCGCCACCGTAATAATTTTCTGCTTACTGTTATGCATCAATATCTCCAATCATTTTATTCATGCCTCGGCAGAGAAAAAACGCGGGAACGGAAATCACAAGCCATATCGCAGTAAACAAAGGACATATCTGACCCATTATATTAAAGGGCTGATCCGAATAATCCCAAACCGAAAGTCCCATTTTACGGTTCACAATGAAACCGATAAAAAATTCTACCGCGGTTATGATAAGTGCTCCGAATATGCATTTTTTCCATAAACGCATACCGCCACACCGACGTTCCAGGCAGAACATCCCCGCAAGGCAGAGTCCGCCCGCTATAGCCATACTGATATGAGTATAGCCACGCCAGACTATTTCCATAAGGCTGTAAAGCACCCCGCCTATGGCAAACACTACCGAATATATTTTCATTATATCACCCCGTATAAAGAAGTCTTACTCTCATATACATAAGAATTGACATAATTACAGGTGATTATACCTTAGCACATTACTATTATAACATATTTTCCCTTATTGGACAAGGTCTTGACAAAAGGATTTTTGTATGTTATAATACTAAGCAGAACATTTGTTCGTATAGGTTGGTATATATACTATGAAGCGTCGGATATCCGATAAATTGAGATAACGAACTGTACAACAGAGTCTTTGCTCTGTTGTGTATATATATCAGAACATTTGTTCGATATTATAAAAATAGTGGGGTAACCCCACTATTTTATATAACCTTGGTTATTCTTTCTACCGCCGCTTTGTAGCGATCGCGGTTAGATACGTCTCTGAAGTTCTCCCAAGGTCCGTATGGTCCTATAAGTATCTGTGCCACCATATCAGGTACAGGGGATATAAGCCACTCCTTGTCACGCTCTATGAGATCGAGTAAGGGTGTATTGTATTTAAGCTCTGTACCGTTGGGAAGCTCTGCGATCTTAACTAAAAGATCTATAGCCTCTTCAAGTACAAAATAACCCTCTTCCGTATTACCTAAACTAAACTCCGCCGAAGCTAAGCGGAACTTAACAAAAGCTCTGTGTCTCATCCAGGCATCAATATCTGTGGATGTATCCCTCATAGAATCTATCATATCAAGGATAGCAAGGTTTGCTGCCTTATTATACTCGGCATCATCTTTCTTTTTAAAGCCCTTTAAGAATATCTTTGTCAGCCCTTCGATAAGGTTTTCTTGGGCCTTTTGGTTAAAGGCATCGGTCTGTCCCTGATATTCATAACGGTTTAATAGAGCATCGTCGGGTGTCATATAGTCGTTGCCTAACTGCTCAAGCCAAGGTTTACAAGCTTCCTCGTCGGTTTCAAGGTCTACCATAGTTGCCCTTGTATTGTGCTTTATCCAGAACTCGGCATCACTTGCACAGATGAATTCCGCAAATTCACGCAATTCGGATATATTCTTTGCAGCCTCCTCGGCACCGAGGATATGATACTGACGGAGGATATGATATTTGATCTGAGGTTCATAGGGCAGCTCTGCCATGACCTTTCGCATCTCGGTTATCTTATCCTTGACACTTCCCTCACCCATAATATCAAGCATAAATACTTTTCTTATCTTATTTTCCACCGACTCGCTGTCGCAGCCTAAAAGAGTATCGGTAGTAACACCGAAATACGCAGCGATCTCGGGAATAAGCTCAATATCCGGATATGCGACACCGTTTTCCCAACGACAGACCGACTGACAGGTAACTCCGAATTTCGCGGCTAATTCCGCTTGGTTGACGTTTCTTTCTTTACGAAGTTTCTTTATTTTTTCTGAAATTGCTATCTTCATATTTTTCTCCTTAACTGAAAATCGGATCCGTATCTATATTATCTATCATTTCACGCCAAAAATCAATAACCGAGAAAGGAAAGGTCGTTAACCGTTGAGTGAATTTTGTACAGAACA
>JAZNKU010000166.1:0-1678 GCA_045578685.1 Eubacteriales bacterium | reverse complement strand
CAGGGTGAAAAAGTCCTCTGCGGCAAACTCACGGTTGATGCCCGGAGCGGTATTGGTCATAAGCATGGCCGCCTCTATCGGTATCGTACCCGAGCCGCAGAAGGGGTCCCAGGTCAGAACGTTTTCACGGGGACGGGAGAGCTTTACAAGTGCTGCGGCAAGAGTTTCTCTTAAGGGAGCGGCATTTGACTCGGTACGGTAGCCTCGCTTAAAGAGGGGAGTACCGCTGGTATCTATCATGAGGGTAGCTATATCGTTGAGTATAAAGAACTCAACCCTCACCCTCGCACCCTCCTCTACGAAATGCTCTATTCCGTATACTGCACCGAGGCTGTCAACGATAGCCTTCTTTACTATCTTCTGACAGTCGGGGATAGAGGCCAGCTTGCTCTTTACGCTGTGACCGGTTACGGGAAATTCGTCCTCCTCCAGTATCCACTCGTCCCATTCTAACGCCTTTACACCCTCAAAGAGAGCATCAAAGGTAGGAGCAGGGAACTGTCCGACAAGTATAAAAACTCTTTCCGCAACGCGGAGATTGATGTTACAGCGGGCAACTGCGTCTATCGGTCCCTCAAAGGTAACGCGTCCGTCTATGGTCTCAAGACGCTTGTAGCCGAGAGCATCTATCTCTTCGCCAAGGAGCTTTTCCAGACCGAAAAGGCAGGTAGCAACGAATTTGTAAGTCTGCATAAATCTTCCTTTCTATTGATGTTGACTTTTAAAAGTTTATATGTTAAAATAATATTTGTATTTTTATTGATTGGGGTGAACGGTATGTTCAGAAAAGGCTTTGACAACGATGCATATATCAGACGGCAGTCGGAGGAGATCGGTAAGCGTATCGGCAGATTCGGCGGTAAATTATACCTTGAGTTCGGCGGTAAGCTTTTTGACGATTTTCACGCATCCCGCGTGCTTCCCGGCTTTGAGCCTGACAGCAAGCTTCAGATGCTTCTTAAGATGAAGGACGATGCCGAGGTAGTTATCGTTATCAATTCCGAGCATATCGAGAACAACAAGGTCAGAGGCGATATAGGTATCACCTATGATGTAGACGTATTGCGTCTTATAGACGCCTTCCGTGCCTGCGGACTGTATGTAGGCAGCGTTTGTATTGCACAGTACCGCGGTCAGGCGGGAGTTAAGTCCTTCAAGGATAAGCTTGAGAGCTTTGGTGTCAAGGTGTTCTTACACTATCCCATAGAGGGCTATCCTTACGATGTAAAGCATATAGTAAGTGAGGAGGGCTTTGGTAAGAACGAATATATCGAGACCACCCGACCTCTTGTCATCCTTACCGCACCCGGACCGGGAAGCGGCAAGATGGCGACCTGTCTGTCACAGTTATACCACGAGCACAAGCGCGGTGTCAAGGCAGGATATGCAAAATTTGAGACCTTCCCCATCTGGAATCTGCCCTTAAAGCACCCTGTAAACCTCGCTTACGAGGCGGCAACAGCCGACCTTGACGATATAAATATGATCGACCCCTATCACCTTGAAGCCTACGGTGTTACCACCGTAAACTACAACCGTGACGTAGAGGTGTTCCCCGTACTCAATGCCATATTTGAGCAGATATGGGGAGACAGTCCCTATAAGTCACCTACCGATATGGGTGTCAATATGGCAGGCTTCTGTATCGTTGACGACGAGGCTGCAAGACAGGCTTCCA
>JAZNKU010000165.1:0-6321 GCA_045578685.1 Eubacteriales bacterium | reverse complement strand
ACACCTGTCCCTTTTATGCCGCTATGCTCTGCGGTTATGCGGCAGGCGGTAATATAGAGGGTAACGTTATCGTCAGCGGTAAAATAGAGAGAACAAGCGAGGAACCTTTGTTTACTACCGTAAAATACGGCGGTGTTGTTTCTGCTAAAAACTCGACCACAGGCGGTGCGTTCACAGGTACTGCTCCCAATCTTATTGATACCGAAAACGCAGCTGTGCCTCCTGCGGGTGCGGCTATTGCGGGTACCGTTAAGACCGCGGATGAATTAAAATCACAGGTGACGTATGAGGCTCTCGGCTGGGACTTTGAAGATATATGGGAAATGTCAGGTGACTATCCCACCCTCAAGGACCCTAACAAAAAGGGCGCACTTAAGCTTGGGGGAACAGGTACAGATGAAGACCCCTACCTCATTGCAGATAAAGATGATCTTCTTTATGTAGTTGAATATATCAATAACAAGGACGAGCGTATCGTTGGCAAGTCGCTTAAGCTTACCTCTGATATCGACCTTGGCGGAACCTTGTTTACTCCTATAGATGCTTTTGACGGTACTATTGACGGTAACGGTTATACTATAAGAAATCTTACTATAGATGATACGTCTACCGGAGATAAGGGTTCGGAATACCGTGTTGCGTTTATCCGTACAAATAACGGTACGGTAAAGAACCTTAATTTTGCTTCTCCCCGTATCTCCACCACCGCACTTTCAACAGGCGGAAACTCAGGTGCGGCTGTTATCGTAGGCGATAACACTCACGGTGCCGTTATTTCGGGTTGTGTCGTAACCGACGCAGTCGTATATGCACCCAATCTTCCTAAGGCGGCGGGTATCGCGGTACTTAATGCAAGATCGGCCAATATCAATGCTACCATCAGCCGTTGTGTATTTGAGGGTTCTCTGACAGCAGGTCCCCGTGCGGGCGGCTGGGGACCTATGCTGGGCGGCATTGCGGCATATTCTGCCACCAGTACCATAGAATACTGTATTGCCGACGCAGTCCTTATCTTAAAGGGTAATGAAAATATCTCGTGCACCAACGTATATATGGCTTCCATCTGCGGTTTTGCCAACGGAGTCAATTTCCGATCCAACGTTGCATACGGCGGCAGCATTACCGTTGATGCAGAGATAGCCGATCAGAGATTGGCGACCGTATATGCTCCCATTTCTTACTCACAGACACTTAATAACAATATTTCCTGCGAGGATATCACCTTAAACGGCACAAAGATAGAGGCTTCCGGTAATAACGGTACTCTTGTTAGTGCTGATGCAGTAACAAAGCAACAGACCTATGAGGAGATAGGCTATAACTTCTATCTCTTTTGGGAAATGAAGGGTGACTATCCCATTCCCAGAATCCCCGATGTCAATGCGCCTCTTGAACTTGAGGGTATAGGTACAAAGGAAGATCCTTATCTTATTGCTGACAAGAGCGATCTTCTTTATGCAGTAGAATTCATCAACATTCAGGACGAACGTATTGCAGGCAAGGTGCTTAAACTTACCTCGGATATTGATCTTGCCGGTGTTAACTTTACTCCTATTGAAAAGTTTAACGGTATTCTTGACGGTGACGGACATACCATATATAATTTCACCATAAACGAGACCGATACCGACAACAAAGGCAGTGAACACCGCGTTGCATTTATCCGAACCAATAACGGTACGGTAAAGAATCTTAATTTTGCTTCTCCCCGTATTACCACTATGGCTCTTTCTACAGGCGGATTTTCGGGTGCTGCCGTCATCGTCGGTGACAATGCAGACGGAGCTTCTGTTTTCGGCTGTGTTGTAACTGACGCAGTTGTATATGCTCCCCATCTTCCCAAGGCGGCAGGCATGGCTGTACTTAACGGCAGAGCCCCCGGTTTCAATGCCGCGATCAGCCGCTGTGTATTTGAGGGAACTCTTACCTGCGGTCCCCGTCAAGGCACCTACGGACCTATGCTTGGCGGTATTGCGGCATATTCTGCCACCAGTACCATAGACCATTGTATTTCCGTTGCAGAGATCATCTACAAGGGCAACGATACTATGGTCAGCCCTAACATCTATGCAGGTATCATCTGCGGCTTTGCTAACGGTGTAACCTTACGTTCAAACGTGGCGTACGGCGGCAGTATCACTCTTGAGGGTGAGGTAGCAGACCAAAGACTTGCAACAGTATACGCTCCTATATCTTACGGACAGTCGCTTTACAATAATATTTCCTGCGGTAACATCACCTTGGGCGGTGCCCCGGTTGAAGCATCAGACAACAACGGAAGAATAGTTACCGCCGACGAGCTTATTCTTCAAGAAACCTATGAAAAGACAGGTTATAACTTTGATCTGCTCTGGACTATGAATGACGGTGAGACTTATCCCGACAGATATCCCGTTCCCGTAATAGTAGACTATTCAAATAACCGTATAAACCGTCTTACCGCAAATATCAAGGGGGACGGCGGTACCGAAATAGGCTTCACCTTCCATTATCTTGAAGGCAAGGAAATGACCGTTAAGGTAAGCGAAAGCGATGACTTTACGGATGCACTTACCTTTGCGGCAACAGGAGAGGGAAGTGTATACAAGGCAGAGGCTGTAGGCTTGAAGAAGGCTGCCACCTACTACTACCGTGCAGAGGGTGACGGCAAGATCTCTGACGTAGGCAGCTTTACGACCGATGACGGTGAGCTTTCCTTTATCAGCATCTCGGATACCGAGGGTCAGAGCTTCAATGATGCTTCTCAAGCGGCAATTAATATTGCAGGCGCTCTGTATGCAAACTCTGATGTTGACTTTATCCTTCACTCAGGTGATATGGTGGATGATGCAAGAGGCGAAGAGGGCTGGCAGGATCTTATCTATCAGGCACAGGGCTCCTTCCTTTCCAAGCCTATAGTTCCCACTTTAGGTGAAAAGGATAAGGACGGGATCCTCCGTCACTTCAATCTTGACAATACTTATTACAGCTTTGATTATGCAGACGCGCATATCATCGTTCTTGATACAAATACACTTAATGATGAACAGATAGCATGGCTCAAGAGCGACGTTGCGGCAACGGACAAGGAATGGGTGATCCTCAGTATGCATAAGGGTCCTTACACCTCGGGTCAGTTTGCAACAACGGTTGAAGCAAACGAGCTTCGTGCACTCTTTATAGACGAGCTTGACGATATCGGCATCGACCTTGTTATTCAGGGTCACGATCATATAATGGGTCATACCTACGATCTCCATAACGGCGAGGCAACGTCACAGCCTGTTTATACAGAAACAATAAACGGCAAGCGTTTTGACTATACCGTAGACCCCGAGGGCGTTGTATATATGATGTCGGGTCTTATGGGAACAGAGTACGGCAAGCAGATGACCTCGGATGACCTTGACGAATATATTCTTAAATTCTCACGTTCAGACGGACGTGGAAACGTTCCTACATATGCCGAGGTTACCGTAACCGATGACCGTATAGAGGTAGCAACATATGAGATCAAGGCTGATATGCAGCCCACTATGATCGAAGGCTTTGGTATTGACAAGGCGGTAGGTAAGCTTGAGAGAGTTATTGCAAGCGGTGATTATACTACCGCAAGAGATATGTTTAACGATCTTACCTCCGCACAGAAGAAGGAAGTAGGAAACTATGCCGAGCTTGTAGCGGCAGAGGGCGGAAACGCACTTGCAGATGACGGTGCGGCTTGGCTTGATGAAGCTGCAGCAGAGCGCCGCAGTATCGTTGTAACAAACGATTCTACAGTTGATTTTGAGTATGCTCCCGTACTTGTAAAGCTTGAAAATGCTCCGTCAAGGACTATGGCATTTTATACAACCGAGGGCGAAGCTCTGCCCTATGAGGTTGAATCCTATAATACAAACGGCATATCAAGAGTATGGGTCAACGTTTCCCATATCGGAGCTGACGATGCCGCTACCCTTTGGGTATACTTCGGCGGCAAGTCTACTGAGGATCCTGAAGCCGTATGGGGCGATAGCTACGCACTTGTTGAGCATTTTGAAGATATTTCCGATGCAGTAATGCACGGAAATGTAAAGACCGACGTGACCGACGGCGATGCAGTAGGTATATTCGACGGTGAATCCGCTCTTACCTACGGCAGTATAGGTGATGACTTTAATCACCTGTCGGTATCTGCCGTTGTACAGATGGAGGCAGGAACTGATCCTCACAGATCGGGTATCGTTTCCAAGTATGAAAGTAACAATCCCGGCGGTATGAGTTCTTATCTTCTCGGCATTGATACAGACGGTATTCTCCGTAGCTTTTACGGTGCGACCTGGTGGCGTGAGAATACGGTTGTAACCGAAAATTACGATACCGCCGAGTTTATCGCAGACGGTCAGCCTCACCTTATTACGGTAACCTATGACGGCTTTACCATCGAGACCTTCCTTGACGGTAAGTGCGTTGCCTGGGAGACCGTACTTATAGAAAATGCGACCTTCCTTGCTCCCGATATACTGACCACAATCGGCGCATATTCGGATCTTAAGCGTCCCTTTACAGGTAACATCTACGACGTACAGATAAACGGTGCACGTCTGACTAACCAGTGGGAAGCATTCAGATACGATAACTATTTCGGTGATGCTGTTACAGTCGGCGAACCCGAATATAAGGACAGCTTCAGCTTTACCGTTGCTTCCGTGGACGGCAGAGCAGTAGGTATAGTAAGTCAAGACTCGCTTCTTTCCACCGAGATCAACGGCGTATACGTTGAGCTTGGCAACGTTAAGGCAGGCAGATTTGACGTAGAGGTTCCTCACCCCGGTACAGGTGAATTTGAGATCACCGTTACCGCAGAAAATAACGGTAACACGTTAAGTGATACGGTTGTTATCCCGGCACTTGACGAAGAAGCTCCCGCACAGCCCGAGATAGGTATGGATGACGAGGATGATCTCTATGTCAACAGCGTTGCCGACAAGAATGATCTTATCGACGTAACCGTTAACGTAAACGAGTATATTCCTCTTACCTCTGATAACGCAAGCATTGCCGTTGGCAGTACGGAGGGCAAGACTCCTGCAGGCGTCGACCCCACAGCGGCAAGCTACAGTGAATTTACCGATAACCTTACGACTACCGTAGAGGACGGAACAAACCCCTACCAGGTATTCAAGGTTACTCTTACCGACGAGGAGGCAGGCTACGGTGCTTGGCGATTTGCTTGGCAGGGAACAAGCGACAGAGAGCTTCACGCATACGCTTATGATGCAGCTCTTGGTGAGTGGACTAAGATAACTTCCTCCGACGGTACAGGCGATATTGCAATGAATATCGAGATAAACGGCGCTCAGTACGTAGCAGACAACACCCTTTACCTTATGATATTCCGCGGTCTTGGTCAGGAATTTGCTGATATGACCTCCTTTATCCCCACCGAGGATCAGTATGATTTCACTATGTTCTGGAACTCGGATACTCAGTATCTGTCTCAGTTTGCAGATAATATGGTATATCATCAGCACGAATGGATAGTTGATACCTTTGATGAAAAGAAGGGTGTTATCACCTTCAACACAGGTGACGTATCCAACCGTACCAACCTCAATTACGAGTACAACTGGAAGGTAGTGGACGAAAGCTACAATATCTTTGAAGAGGCAGGTATACCCTATACCTTCTGTTGGGGCAATCACGACATAACCTATGACTCTCAGCCCAACGAAACGAGATATTACAGAAGCTATTTCCCCACCTCCCGTATGGATGAAAACAAGGGTAGCTGGGAGGTAGCTTACGCTCCCGATCCCGCAGACGGCACTACGACCCGTGCTATGGCGTATAAGCAGACTATAGACGGCGCAAAGATAATGATTCTCTCCCTTGCATACAACCCCAGACTTACCGAGTCTGATCTTACCTGGGCAGAGCAGCTCTTAGCGGCTCATCCCGATTATACGGTAATGATCATTACGCATAACTATGCGTCTAACTCAAAGATACTCGATACCAATATCCGTACACGCCTCGCAGACGTTTATCCCAACGTCAAGATGGTACTCTGCGGACACCTTGACGGTACAGCGGTACATAAGGATCCTAACGGCAGCTTTGTTCTCCTTCAGGACTACCAGGGCGAGAGCGGCAAGGTCAAGCACGGCGGTAACGAGTTCTTGAAGATGATACAGTTTGACGTAGAAAACGATCTTATCTACTTCAACACCTATTCACCTCTTACAGGCGAGACTCTTTCTCCCATAGGAAGCTCATTGGAAGCAGAGACAGAGGGTCTCTACCAGAAGAACGGTGACGAGTATGCTCTCAATATTCCTCTTAACGGCGACAAGACGAGAA
>JAZNKU010000164.1:0-6753 GCA_045578685.1 Eubacteriales bacterium | reverse complement strand
CTGAATTCTTTCTCTTGTACCCTCCTTGATCTTGTTGTGAACACGAACGGTGTCACCGATCTTGAGTTCAGGTACTTCCTTCTTTAACTGCTCACTTGTAAAAGCCTTAATAAGATCCATTGTAGCTTTCCTCCTAATTCTTAACGGATATTCTTGCAGAGCGTCGCAGCGGACTATCCGTGTCATATTTATAACAACGGGATTATACCACATAATTTTGCTAATTGCAACACTTTTTTGAAAGTTTATTTTTTTGTTACAAATTAATGTTTTCTGCCTAAAACTTTGCATAAAGGTCTTGTAAAAAAAATTAGTATGTTATATAATATATTATTATACTAATTATGTCAAGAGGAAAAGACTATGAAATATCTTGTACTTGTAACAGACGGCGCTGCCGACTATCCTATAGAAGAGCTGGGCGGAGCTACTCCTTTAGAGAAGGCAAACAAGCCCAACATCGACGCCCTTGCAAAAAAGTCGTTCTGCGGAACTGTTTCCAATGTTCCCGAGGGTATGGTGCCCGAGAGCGATACCGCAAATATTGCAATTATGTCCTATGATCCCAAGGTGTATTCCAAGGGCAGAAGCCCCCTTGAGGCGGTTAGCATGGGACTTACTATGACTCCCACACAGACAGCCTTCCGTACCAATGTTGTTACCATGGGTGACGAGGAGGGCTACGAAAACAAGACTATGATCGACCACTCGGCAGACGAGATCACCACCGCAGAAGCCGACGAGCTTATCAAGGCGATTGACCGTGAGCTTGGCGACGAGCTTAAGAAGTTCTACACAGGCGTAAGCTACCGTCACTGCCTGCTCTGGGAGAACGCTCCCGAGAACGTGGAGTTTATGAGACCCCACGATATCTTAGGTCAGAAGGTTACAAGCTACCTTCCTCCCGAGCCCTTCCTTACTCTCCAGAAGAAGAGCTGGGATATACTTACCAACCACCCCGTAAACAAGGCGAGAGTAGAGAGAGGACTTCGTCCCGCAAACTCTATCTGGCTCTGGAGCCCCGGCAAGAAGCCTGCACTTCCCAACTTTAAGGAAAAGTGGGGTGTTGAGGCATCGGTTATTTCCGCCGTTGACCTCATTAAGGGTATCGGTCTTTGTGCAGGTATGGAGTCTATCGACGTTGAGGGCGTTACCGGTAACGTACATACCAACTACAAGGGCAAGGCTGATGCTGCGATAGATGCCTTCAAGAGAGGTAAGGAATTTGTTTATATCCACGTAGAGGCTCCCGACGAGTGCGGTCACCGTGCCGAGCTTGACAACAAGATACTGTCCGTTGAGCTTATAGATGAAAAGATCCTTAAGCCTGTTTACGAATATCTCGTTTCTACAGGCGAGGACTTTAAGATACTTATACTTCCCGACCATCCCACACCTATCTGCACACGTACACACGCTATGGATCCCGTTCCCTTCGTGCTTTATTCTTCAAACGAGGAGCAGGAGGGTGCAGAATCCTTCTCTGAGAAGGCTATGGAGGGAAAGACCTATATCCCTGACGGCAGTACTCTGCTGTCCTATATGATAAAGGAATAAGCTATGGATAACAAGGAAAACGTAACAGTAAAAGAAAAGCCCAAGTTTGACCTCTCCCGTTCAATATTTGAATGGGTGGAGCTTGTGGCAATATCCATAACCGTGGTTATGGTGATACTTAACTGCTTTGCAAGATATTCTCCCGTTAACGGAGCCTCTATGAACGAGACTCTCCAGCACGAGGACGTTCTTATATTAAGCGATCTGTTCTATACACCCAAGAACGGTGATATCGTAGTCTTTGAGTCACAGCAGACAGGCTATGATGAGCCCTATGTAAAGCGAGTTATCGCAACCGAGGGTCAGGTGGTGGACTATGATTATATTACAGGCAAGGTTACTGTTGACGGCGAGGTTCCCAAGTGGGAGCAGTATGCCGCGTATAAGGGGACTCAGCGTACCGCCTATTATGCAGAGATCAGTTATCCCTACACCGTACCCGAGGGACATATCTTCGTTATGGGTGACAACCGCTGGAACTCCCGCGACAGCCGTGATATAGGTCCTGTAGATACAAGAACGGTTCTGGGCAGAGTGGTGTTCAGACTTTTCCCGAATACAGGAACAGTGGATTGAATGCAAAATTCAAAATGCAAAATGCAAAATTACGGTTGATTTTGTCCGAAAGGACAAAATCTCCATTAAAATTGAGAATCCGTTAAAAGGAGATTATTATGCCTTCAAATCAGATACAATGGTTTCCCGGACATATGGCGAAAACCCGCCGACTGATCACAGAAAATCTTTGCGCAGTTGATATAGTAATAGAGATACTTGACGCCCGTATCCCCGAGAGCTCACGCAATCCCGAGATACACCGTCTATGCAAGGACAAGCCTATGCTGACCCTGCTTTCCAAGTCCTCTCTTGCCGATCCCGTGGCATCTGACAAGTGGAGAGCGTGGTATCAGAAAAACGGCAGACACTGTATGTTTATCGACAGTGTTACAGGTGCAGGAATAAAGGATATAGGTGATGCTGTCCGTGAAGTTCTCAAAGAAAAGGTCGAGCGTTACGAATCTAAGGGTATGCAGGGAAGAGCCTTAAAGGCGATGATAGTAGGTATACCCAACGTAGGTAAATCCTCACTTATCAACCGCCTTGCGGGACAGAAGAAGGCAAGGGTAGAGGATAGACCCGGTGTTACCATGACCAAGCAGTGGGTAACGACCAACGTAGGTCTTGAGCTCCTTGATATGCCCGGTGTTCTCTGGCCTAAGTTTGAGGACGAGGCTGTAGGTGAGAACCTTGCTATCACAGGTGCGATCAAGGATCAGGTAATGGATCTTGACCGTATCACCTGTGCTCTTATAACCAGACTGAGAAAAAGCTATCCCGAGCTGCTCTGCGAGAGATACAAGTTAGGTGATATTTCTCAGTACGACGAGCTTGAGGACTGGGAACTTGCCGAGGTCATCGGCAGAAAAAGAGGCTTCCTTATCTCGGGCGGCGAGGTAAGCTGGGAGAGACTGTCCAATGTTCTTCTCGACGAGTTCAGAGGAGCAAAGATAGGCCGTATAACCCTTGAGCTGCCGGGAGAGAGATAATGAACTGGGATTACGAAAACAAATACTTTGAACAGGGATATACCGTGGTCTGCGGTACAGACGAGGCGGGCAGAGGCCCCCTTGCGGGACCTGTTGTAGCGGCGGCTGTCATACTTCCCGAGGGACTTATGATAGAGGGTCTTAACGATTCAAAAAAGCTGACCGAAAAAAAGAGAGAAAAGCTCTTTGACGTTATAATAAACGAAGCGGTAAGCTATGCTATTTGTGAAGCATCGGTAGAGGAGATAGACACCCTTAACATACTCAACGCTTCACAGCTTGCAATGAGAAGATGCGTTGAAAAGCTTGAGCCTAAGCCTCAGGTAGTATTGGTGGACGGTAATATAGCAAGAGATTTTCCCATCATTGCCGAGCCTGTTATCAAGGGCGATGCACTTTCCCCCTCTATAGCAGCGGCATCCATACTTGCCAAGGTGACGAGGGACCGTATGCTGGTGGAGCTTGACAGTCAGTATCCCGAATATAATTTTAAAAAGCATAAGGGCTATCCTACAAAAGAGCATAGAGAAGCGGTCATCAAATACGGACCAAGCCCCGTACACAGAAAGACCTTTTTGAAATTTTTAGACAAGTGAAAACAAAAGAAACAGGCGACTACGGCGAAGCCCTTGCAAGGAGATATCTGAAAAGACGCTTCTACCGTATAGTCGAGACTAACTACAGAACTAAGCACGGCGAGATAGATATCGTCGCAAGGAAGGGAAGATATATTATCTTCTGTGAGGTCAAGAGCCGAAAAGAGGAGCATACCGAGCTCTACGGCAGACCCGCCGCTGCGGTGAACTATCAGAAGCGTGAGCATATACGCTACGCCATAAAAAACTATCTTGCCCGCAATAATACGAAGCTCATACCCCGCATAGATATAATAGAGGTATATTTATCAGAGAAAGGACACCGTATAGAGCATATCAAAAACGCTTTCGGTGCAGAGGGATGATGAGATTATTTGACCTTCACTGCGATACTCTCTATGAAATGTATAAGCAGGATCAGTATTTTGACAAAAATACTCTGAATATCAGCCTTGAAAAGGCGGCTTGCTTTGAGAGCTATGCTCAGGTACTTGCCATATGGAGCGAGAACACCCTTACGGAGGAAGAGTGCTTTAAGCAGCTTCTTTCGGTGTATGAGATATATAAGGAAAGGATCCCCAAGGATTTCCCACATATACTTGCAGTCGAGGGCGGTGGTGCCCTCGGAGGTAAGATAGAAAACCTCAAGACCCTTTATGATATGGGAGTTCGCTTTCTTACCCTCGTATGGGCTGGGGAGTGTTCACTTGGAGGTGCTCACGATACCGATATCGGACTTACCGACTTTGGATACGAGGTATTAAATTCCTGCTTTGAGCTGGGTATTATACCCGATGTTTCCCATGCAAGCGACAGGATGTTCTGGCAGGTATACGAGGAGGCAAAAAAATTTGGAAAGCCCTTTGTTGCCACTCATTCCAACTCAAGAACGGTACATAATCACACAAGAAACTTGACAGACGAGATGTTCTGTGCTATAAAAGAGGTTCAGGGAGTTGTCGGTATCAGCCTTGAGCCTACACATACCGCTGACGGTGAGCCGACGGTAAAGGATACGGTGAAGCATATACTTCATTATATATCTCTTGGCGGTGAGGACACGGTCTGTCTTGGCTGTGACCTTGACGGAGTTACCCGTAATACAAAGGATATTCCCGATATTTCATATCTTCCGAAGCTATATGAGGCACTCGTAGCCGAGGGTGTGGATGCGGATAAAATATTTTATAACAATGCAAATAATTTTCTTATAAGGAATGTAAAAATATGAGATACTACAGTACCAGAAACTTAAATCAGGAGGGCGTATCTGCCGCTCAGGCTATCAAGCAGGGTCTTTGCAATGACGGCGGTCTCTTTATGCCCGAGACTATTCCCTCACTTTCTCTTGATGATATTACAGCTCTTGCAGGCAAGAGCTATGCCGAGAGAGCGGCGTATATCCTCTCACTTTTCTTAACAGACTATACCTACGAGGAGCTTCTGGCTGATTGCTCCGAGGCATACGGCGAGGCTCGCTTCAAGGGCGGTGCCGCACCTTTAGCTACACTTAACGACAACACAAGCGTGCTCGAGCTCTGGCACGGTCCTACGAGTGCTTTTAAGGATATGGCACTTCAGATCATGCCCAGACTTCTTTCCAGAGCTCTTGACAAGACAGGGGAGGAGAGAACAGCGTTCATCCTCGTTGCTACCTCCGGTGACACCGGTAAGGCGGCTCTTGAGGGCTACCGTGACGTAAATAAGGTAAGAATCACCGTATTCTATCCCGTTGACGGTGTAAGCCGCGTTCAGAAACTCCAGATGGCAACTCAGGAGGGATCTAACGTAGAGGTTTGTGCAGTTGTAGGTAACTTTGACGATGCACAGAACGGTGTAAAGAAGATATTTTCCGATAAGGAGATGGCAGCCAAGCTTAACGAAAACGGCTACTTCCTCTCCAGTGCCAACTCTATCAACTGGGGCAGACTTGCTCCCCAGATCGCATACTATGTTTCCGCTTACTGCGACCTTGTAGCTGAGGGTAAGATCAAGCTCGGGGACAAGATGAACGTATGCGTTCCCACAGGTAACTTCGGTAACATCTTTGCCGCTTATATCGCTAAGCGTATGGGTCTGCCCATAAACAAGTTCATCTGTGCCTCCAATAAGAACTCTATCCTTACAGATTTCTTGAACGAGGGTACCTATGACCGTAACCGTGATTTCTATACCACCATGTCCCCCTCTATGGATATCCTTATCTCCTCCAACCTCGAGAGGCTTCTTTATCTCGTAGGCGGAAGCGAGCGTACCGCAAAGTACATGAAGGAGCTTAACGAGAAGGGCGTATATACAGTAGATGCAGATATCAAGGCAGCTCTTGATGCTGAATTTGCAGGATATTTTGCAGATGAGGACGAGTGTGCCGCTACCATCAAGAACACATTTGCAGAGGGTTATCTCTGCGATACACATACCGCAGTTGCTATAACCGCAGCCAAGAAGTATCAGGCAGAGACAGGCGACAGCACTCATACCGTTATAGCCTCCACCGCCAGCCCCTATAAGTTCGCGGCAGACGTTTACAAGTCTATCAAGTCTGATGCAGATTTTGCTGACGATTACGACGCGCTTCCCGCGCTTAACGAGCTTTCGGGAGTTGAGATACCCGAGGGTCTTGCAACTCTTATGTCAAAGACGGTTCGCTTTGACAAGGTAATTGATGCGGCAAAAATGCCTGAAGAGGTACTTTCCGAGCTTGGAATAGAGTAATAAAAAATGCATCGAAGGATGCATTTTTTATTAAATGAAATGATACCTTTGGTATCATGAAATGACCGGTGGTCATGAAATGCCTTCGGAATGAAATGCATCAAGGATGCATTATTGAAACCTTTTGCCTATGGGCAAAAGCTAATTTAATTATATTTGATTTTCGCAATGGCGAAAATCTTCCTTAATGAAACCACAGGTTTCATTTTATGATGCTTTAGCATCATTTCATGGCTATGCCATTTCATGACAGCTGTGCTGTCATTTCATTTCCTGAAAGGAGGTCTCCTATGTCGCTTTTTGTCCTTGCCGACACCCATCTTTCCATCACTACCCAT
>JAZNKU010000163.1:0-8311 GCA_045578685.1 Eubacteriales bacterium | reverse complement strand
TACGAAAAGGTCCATCTCTACAAGGACTATGTAGTTAAGGGCTGTGTTTTTACAAAAGAAAATGGTGAGTTTACCGGTTGGAATACCAAGGCCGACGGAACAGGCTATGCTGTAGAACCCGGTACCGTTTATAATCAGCTTTCATCCTCCGATCCTATCGTCCTTTACGCACAGTGGTCGGATAACAGCTATATACCCGACGGCGACTGGACCGTAACCCTTGACCCCGACGGTGGGTCTATGGGCTCTATATCCGGTGCAAACGGCATAATGACCGATGGTAAGCTGGTATGCCCGGCAGAGATCGGTCAGACCTACGGTGAGATCATCGGTACACTTCCTACTCCCACCAGAGACGGATATTATTTTGAGGGCTGGTGGTTTGAGCAGGACGACGTATTATACAATAGTGGTGAACACGCCGGTAATATCCATGCTTTCGAGTATAACGGCGAAATGTGGTACAAGTACGGTATAGGCTGGTTCCTTGATACTAACGCCAAGTTCGTTGCTCCTCAGCACGTTACCTTTAAGGCTAAATGGATTGCTCAGCCCCAGGTAAAAAATGATGGTAGCGGTACATATACTATGACCTTTAATCCCAACGGCGGTACGATGATTACCGAAAAACAGTTCAAGATAAGCGGCGGTGAATCATATAGAAACGCTATGGGTGGACTTTATGCCGTTCCTATGGCAACCAGACCCGGTTATACCCTTGAGGGTTGGTATTGGTACCAGGTGAACGGTAAGAATAACGCTACACCTCCCGCAGCACTGCTTCAGCCCCATCTGACTATGGAGTCGGCAGCAAATCATTATGATGATGCGTGGGACGTTTCCGGCATTACTTATGTCTTCAAGCTGTCGATTAATGAAACGTTAGGTATAAATTCCAACTTCTCCTTGTATGCCAACTGGGTAAAGATTCCCCACGAATGTGAGTGGGTCAACATCGAGGTAATTCCCGCAACCTG
Organism: Eubacteriales bacterium; assembly: GCA_045578685.1. Lineage (GTDB taxonomy): Bacteria > Bacillota > Clostridia > Oscillospirales > CAG-272 > RGIG7300. The sequence continues at coordinate 7,334 of JAZNKU010000163.1, read as the reverse complement.
TGAGGCAGCAGGTAACTACTACCAGGGCTGTGTCTGCGGTGCTACAAGAAACGTAACCATCCCGATCAAGGAGCACTCCTACACAATCCCCTGGGGTGTAGAAAAACAGGCTACATGTACCGAACCTCGTATTGATATCTATCTGTGTGACATCTGTAAGAAAGCGACTACCACTGTTGAAACAGGTGAAGATCTCGGCGGACATATCTGGGGCGAGTGGAAATATCTCTCCGATGAAGATATGCCTACCTGTGAAGGTACTGGTACCCAGACCCGTTTCTGTATCCGTACAAACTCCGCAGGCTTTGATATCTGTGATGCTACCGATACACAAACGGTTGACCCCCACGGTCACGATTATGTGGGCAGTATCGTTCCTGCATTCTGTGAGTGTGAAGAAGTTACGTTATATATATGTCAGTACGATCCTACCCACAGATATACAGAAGTAACAGGCAATCAGGCTGCTCTCGGTCATATCTTCGGTAACCCCTATGATTTGGGTAACGGTTATACACGTACCGAATGTATAAGAGAGGCTGATAATACAAATCCCGAGTCACCTCATCCCGAATGTCCTCACTACGTAGATACACCCAACAGATATAATATTATCTACGATCTGGTATTGCCTACGGCAACATACGGTGCCAACACACCTTACTGGCACACCTATGATACCGAGACTGTGCTTGTTGATCCCACGGCGGCAAACGCAACCTTTGCAGGCTGGTATCTCGACCGTGAGTACACCCAGCCTATCACCGCTATCGGTGCACAGGATATCAAGGCTCCCATTAAGATCTACGCTAAGTGGGAACTCAAGATAGAGCTTTATAGTGCTACTACAAAGCATCATTTATACGATGATGAGGGCGTAAGTCTTGGTGAAGGTAAAAACACGACCCTTACTATGGTTTACGGCGAGGATCTCCGTATCCCTTACCGTTGGTGGAATAATACTAACGTATTTAACGGCTGGACCAATGCTGAAATCGAAACATTGGGTCAGAACGCAATCATCCCCGGTTATGCTTTCACAGCAAACGCAAGACTGACTGCGTCTTATTCGGTAAATAAATTCCCCATAGTATACCATGACGTTACTTTAGGTGGAGATATTACCGCAGATACAGAGTATATCACCAACGGTGATAAGCTGACACAGTCTATTACCTATAACTCTACCTCCAAGAACATTACGGTGGTAGCTCCCCAGAGAACAGGTTATGTTGCAACGATGTATAAGACACTTGAGGCTGCACAGAGCGGTACCGGTGCTTTTACTGCAATTAACCAGAATTCGATCACCAGTAACAACTATCCTAACAATCAGATCGACGTTTATGTAGTTTGGACAGTAAACTCCAAAACTCTTACACTCGGCAGAACAGTATCAACTGCATATTTTATCGTTGATGAAGCGGGAACAAAGCAGACAACTGCACGTACCGTTACTCATACATACGATAAGGATACCATCCTTAAAAAGGATGTATCTCCTACCCTGAGTGCTGACTTTATTGATATGTACTATCAGGGTTATGAGTTCGTGGGCTGGAACAGCGGTACTACCTATAATGCAGGTACCCGTTATTCCGAGGAGATGTTTAAGATCCCCGCAAACTCCGTGCCTATGGAAGCGGCTACCACTATCTATGCAGAGTGGAAGCCCAACGAGTTCATAGTTGAATATGTAATGATCGATGCCCAGACAGGCGAGCATATCGTTCTTACAAATGAAAATGCAGCGTCCTACGGTGTTACCAACTGGGATAAGATCACCGATGCTATGAAGACTCATACCTTTGGTGTGGCTTCTGCACGTATACCTAAACTTGTCCGTTCCGGATATACAACGACAAATTGGTTCTATGCAGATAACACCGCTTTGAACGGAACCTACAAAGACCAGCTTGGTGCTGCTGCTACCTATTATGATAGTCCTTGGCACGCACATAACCCCAAGGTTGAGCTCAGAGAGGACGGCAAGTATTATATTGTAGTACATACAACAGCTACACTTAACGCAGGCTATCAGATTAAGCTTGGTGTTAACAGCGGTAAGTTTGTACTCGATGGAGTAGAAGATACCACGACACGTACGGTTACTCATACCTCAGATAAGGATACTATCCTTAATACTACCGTAAGTAACCTTTCAAAGGACTTTGATACCATCTACAGAACAGGTTATGAGTTCGTTGGTTGGAACAATACTTCCGGTGCAAACTATAATATAGGCATACGGTATTCTTCCGAGATGCACAAGATCCCCAAGTGGTCTGTTCCCGCAGCAGCTACTCTCTATGCAGAGTGGAAGCCTAACACCTTCCCCATAGAGTATTATATTGACGAGGTTCTCTTAACAGAGGATAACTACGAGTCCTTCGGTATGACCAAGGCTAACTTTGATTCCATCACGGCTAAGCATACTCATACCTACGGTACGGCTACAAATAACCTCGTAGCCCCTGTACGTACAGGATATACCATGTCAACCTGGTCTTATACTCCCGGCGGCACTGCAATAAGCGGTCAGGACATTACTGCAGCTTACTGTTCATACGATGCTAACGGCAGAGACTATGTGATCAAGGTATATGCTACCTCCACACCTAACAAATATACTCACCGTATGTATCCCAACGGCGGTACGTTTACCCTTACCGCAGGCGGTACAGCAACTGGTAATAAGAATTTCACTACAACATATAACGAAGTAGGCGATCTTACAACGCTGTTTACCGCCCTTGAGCGTCCCGGTTATACCTTTATCGGCTGGAACACGGTTGCAGACGGAACCGGTGAATATGTATCCTATGATATGTTCACTCTTCCTGCAAATTCCATTTCGGTAGCTGACTACTTCTATGCAGTATGGCAGCCTGATACATTCCCCATTGAGTATTATGTTGACGGAATACTCCTCACCGAGGAAAGTGCTAAGGAGCTGGGTGTTGTAAACTATGAGGCAATACTTGCAAAGAATGTACATAAGAACGGTACTGCAACTGCAGACCTTGTAAGAGTTCAGCGTACAGGTTATACCTCGACCGCCAACTGGTCATTTGACCCCAGCGGTACTCCCATCATTTCCGGACATGATATTCCCGCAGGATATTGTACATACGATACACACGGCAGAGACTTTGTTATCAAGGTTTATTCTGTAACTACTCCCGAATTTATCAGAGTAGTTTATAGAAAAGCCGGAAGCACCGACAGCATCGGAGCAGCAGGTCTTACCGACTGGTTCGGAATGGAGGGTGTATGGCCCACCGCTAATTACGAAGAGATTCACGTCCTTCCTACCACTCATATCCGTGACGGTTATCACCTTGTTGGTTTTTATTCCGACTCGGCTTGTACAAAGCCTATAGAACAGGTAGTCGCAGCCGACTATCTTACCGCTATATATAACACAGGTGCAACCGCTTATGCCGCTACAGCAGATGTTTGGGTCAAGTGGGAGGTTGAAGAAACCACAGTTCCTACAGGTTCGATCGACCTCGGCGTAGGCGCAACAGGTGTTTCTACTGAGTTTATCGAGGTAGACGATATCCGTTACGGTATCTATGCTCAGAGCTATCCCAACGTTACCATCATAGGTGACAAGGATTCTACAAACTACGTTCCTCCCAAGGTTGAATACTTCCTTGTAGAGAACGGAGCAATGACATGGGATGAGGTAGCTAACGTAAGCGAGGATCGTTGGATAAAAGCCGAAAACGGCGAGTCCTTCAGTCTTGAAGGAACATCTGACGGTGAGTACGTTATGTACGTTCGTCTCACCGACGATCAGGGCAACGTAAACTTCATCTCCTCACAGAGATTCGTTATTGATAACGTAGCTCCCGACTTCGTAGAGCTCGAGGGCGGCGAATACTGCTTCAATGAAGAACTCGAAAACGCTCTTAACGGTTATAAATTTACCGTTGTAGAGAAGTACCCCGATAAGATCACGATCAACGGTGAAACTCAGACCTTCGTACAGCTTCAGGAAGAAAACGATTACACTCTTGAGGGCGGTGAAAACGGTACCGACTATGTTGTATATGCCAAGGACAAGGCAGGCAACGAAACCACCGTTACAGTTAAGATTTACGGCGAGCACGATTGGACAGATTGGTATATCGAAAACGCAGAAGACTGTCTTAACGACGGTAACGACCGCCGCGACTGTCAGCGCTGCGGCGAGGTAGAAACACAGGTTCGTCCCGCACTCGGCCACGATTGGAAGGCAACAACCTACACCTTTACCGATGACGGCAAATCCTGTGTAGCGGTAAGAATCTGTAACCGCGATGCTTCTCACGTTGAGAGCGAGACTGCTACAGTTGACAACGGTCAGGTTACATCCGCAGTAACCAAGGATCCTACCTGTACCGAAAAGGGTGAAACAACCTATACAGCAGATTTCGTAGCAGACTGGGCACCCGAGAACCCCACCAAAACAGTTGCGGATATTGACTCTCTCGGCCATACCGAAGGCGAAGTAGTAGTAGAAAACAACGTAGATCCTAAATGTATTGAAACAGGTTCTTACGACAATGTAGTATACTGTACCGTATGTGAAGCTGAGCTTAGCAGAGATACTGTTACTGTTCCCGCAACCGGACATAAGTGGGGCGAGACAACATACGAATGGGACGGCTATACAAAGTGTACAGCTACAAGAATCTGTGAATACCAGACAGGAACAGCGTGTACAGAAACCGAAACTACTGAGAACATTACCGATGAGGTAACTATACCTCTTGTATGTAATGATGACGGTGAACGTACATATACTGCACACTTCGTGAATGAGTGGGCAGGCGAGTCTACAACAACAGAGGTTATACCTGCAGAACCCGATAATCCTGAGGTTCATATCGATGTTGAGTTAACAACCGTAGAGGATACTGCAACATGTATCAAAGACGGTGAGAAAACAATATACTGGGAATGTCAGTTATGTGGTTTAATGGGTGAATATACAGAATTCAGCCCCGCAACCGGACACAACTGGGGCGAGACCGTATATACATGGAACTGGGAAGCAGAAGACGGTAAAGTGATCTGTACAGCAACCAGAAAGTGTTCAAACAACACAACGGACGAGTGTGAACAGGCAGAATCCTCCGAGGCAACTGCAGTAGAGGACACCTATGTAGCTCCCAACTGTACAGAGGCAGGCTCCGAGGATTATTACGCTCCCTTTAATGATGCGTATGATTGGACAGAGCCTCAGACCGAAACCAAGGTTATTCCCGCTCTCGGTCATACCGACGGCGAGCCTGTTGAGGATGCGACAACCCTCAAGAAAGCTGAATGTGGAAAAGACGGTTCCGTTGATGAGGTAAAACACTGTACCGTTTGTGGTGTCGAAACCTACAGACAGGCACAGCGTATTCCTACCATTCTATCATCCGAACAGGGCGGCCACACCTGGAGCGAATGGATCGTTTCCAAGCCCGCAACCTACTTTGAGGCAGGCGAAGAGTATAGATACTGTACTAACGCTGAAACCTTCGGCAATCCCGACAGATTTACAGATTGTTGCTCAAAGGAAACCCGTGAGATCCCCGCACTCAAGGACAGCACACTTCCTGAAGTATCCGTTTCTGCATCCGGTCATGATATCAACGACACTAAGGTTGATTACGATAATGACGGTACTGTAGTTACTATCAAAGCAAGTGATGCTGACAGCGGTCTTAAGGCTGTAACCTACACCGTAACCAAGGACGGCGTGGTTATCGAAACCGTTGAAGCTGAAATTGCAGACGGTAAGGTAAATGTAACATATCCCTTAAACGACAACGGTGAGTATGTAATTACAGTAACAGCAATCGATAAGGTAAACAACGAGATAACAGTGATCTCGGATAAGATAGTTATCGATAATGTTGCCCCCGATGCAACTCTCACACCTTCTGCAAGTGTATCAAACGAAAAGGTAACAGTAACGGTTGAAGCAACAGATAACCTCTCCGGTATAAAGGATGTAGAGTATTACATTTCCACAACTCCTGTTGAGGATACAGATACGATCACCGACTGGAACGACGTTACCGACGGTACTATTACCGTTGAGGCAGAGGGCGACAACTACGTATATGTCAAGGTAACTGATAACGCAGGTAATGAAAAGATCGTACCTTGCGATAAGATCACACTTGATTATACCGATCCTACGATCAGAGTAACCGTAACAGATGCTGACAATACAGCTAATGTTATTGACTCTACTACAGCTTATAACGCAGCACCTGAGAACAAGTTCACCAACAAGGATGCACTTGTAACCATCGAGCCTGAGAGCGAACACGATACCGTTGAATACATCACTGTAGTTCCTTATACCGGTACCGTATTTAACGAGGAAGAACTTGATGCACTTGAAGGCTGGGACGAAGCACTTACAACAACGCTTATCGGGGACGGTGAGTACATTGTATACGTTAAGACCACCGATGAGGCAGGCAATACCGTTTACGTTAACACCAATGTTATCATAATCGATACAGAAAAGCCTGTTATCAGCGAAGATCTTGAAGAACTTTACTGCGCTACAGAAAGCGTAACCTTCCCCGTAAGTGACAACTACGCCGGATTTATCGTTGAAATCGATGGTAAGGTGATCGAAGCTGACGAAAACGGCGGTTATACCGTATACGGTAACAACGGCACACCTCAAACCATCAAGGTAACAGACCTTGCAGGTAACGTAACTGAGTTTGTAATTACTGTTTACAAGAACCATACACCCGGTGAAGCAGTAATCGAAAATGATGTTAAGCCTACATGTACAACCGACGGTTCTTATGACGAGGTAGTATACTGTACCGTATGTAAGACAGAGCTTTCAAGAAATACCGTTAAGGTACCCAAGCTCGGTCACACCAAGGGCGAGTATGTAGTAATCAAGCACGAGGATGCAACCTGTGAAAAGAACGGTGTACACATCGAAGAGATGAGATGTACAGTATGTTACGAGGTACTTGATAACAAGACCCAGATCCTCTATAAGACTGGTCACGATTACGCAGTAACCGACCACAAGGATGCAATCTGCACCGAGGACGGATACGATGTATACACATGTAAGAATGACGCAAATCATACTTACACGACCGTACTTCCTAAGCTCGGTCACGAAGAAGTAGAACACGAAGCAAAGGCACCCACATGTACCGAAATCGGTTGGGATGCATATGTAACATGTTCAAGATGTGACTACACAACATATGTTGAACTTCCCGCAACAGGACACACCGCAGGCGACAAGGTTATCGAAAATAACAAGCCTGCAACCTGTGAAGAAAACGGCAGCTACGATGTAGTAG
>JAZNKU010000162.1:0-2247 GCA_045578685.1 Eubacteriales bacterium | reverse complement strand
TTTTCAGTACCCATCTGTGTAAACCAGTCAGCACCGTTATTGATAATCTGTGCAATATTTGCATAGGTTTCTACGTTGTTAAGAAGTGTAGGCTTCTCCCAAAGACCCTTAACAGCAGGGAAGGGAGGACGGGGACGAGGCTCACCACGCTTGCCTTCGATTGAAGTCATCAACGCTGTTTCCTCACCGCACACAAACGCACCTGCACCAAGTCTGATTTCAAGGTCGAAGGAGAAATCTGTGCCAAATATATTATTACCTAAAAGTCCATATTCCTTAGCCTGGTCAATAGCAATCTGAAGTCTCTTAACTGCAATGGGGTACTCAGCACGGATATATACATAACCCTGATTTGCACCGATTGCGTAGCCTGCGATTGCCATAGCTTCAATAACAGAATGGGGGTCACCCTCAAGGATTGAACGGTCCATAAATGCACCCGGGTCGCCCTCGTCTGCGTTACAGCAAACATACTTTTGTTCATTTACAGAGTTTGCCGCAAACTGCCACTTAAGACCTGTCGGGAAGCCGCCGCCGCCTCTTCCGCGGAGACCTGACTTCTTGATTTCCTCGATAACATCCTCTCTTGACATTTCGGTAAGACATTTACCGAGTGCCTTATAGCCGTCGAAGGCTATGTATTCATCGATGTTCTCGGGGTCGATAACACCACAGTTCTTAAGAGCAATACGCTTTTGCTTTTTATAGAAGTCAACCTCGTTAAGGCTCTTGATATTATCATCTTCAACTGTTTCCTGATAAAGGAGACGCTTAACTATACGTCCCTTCAAAAGATGCTCTTCAACGATTTCCTTTACGTCTGAAACCTCTACTCTGCTGTAGAAGCAGCCTTCGGGGTATACGATCATAACAGGTCCGAGAGCACAAAGACCGAAACAACCTGTTTTAATAACCTTGATTTCCTTTTCAAGTCCGTTTGCTGCAAGCTGAGCTTCCATCTCCTTGATGATAGCTTCACAGCCTGAAGAGGTACAGCCGGTACCACCGCAGCAGAGGACGTGAGATCTTACCATATCCATTGTATACGCTGTCCTTTCTATCGAATTTTATTCTTTAGCTGCACCGATTGTGTATTCGGTTACAACCTGCTTGTTTACAATGTGGTCTGCAACAACCTTTGCCACCTTTTCGGGAGTCATCTTAACGTATGTTACCTTCTCCTCGCCGGGCATTAACACTTCAACGATAGGCTCTAAGCGGCAAACACCGATACAGCCTGTCTGAGCAACTGATACGTTGGAGAGATTTCTCTTTGCAATCTCCTCTACAAAAGCACTCATTACCGGACGCGCACCTGCTGCAATACCGCAGGTAGCCATTCCTACTACAACTCTTACGCCGTCAGAATCCTCTGTACGGAGTGTAAGGTTGCCGATTGTTCTGTTTCTGATTTCCTGCAACTCGGCAAGACTCTTCATAACAAATCATTCCTTTCCGTTATGTTTGTACAGTAAATCCTCATTTTCTCTAAGGTACTCCAAAAGCCAGACCATTACCTCGTGGGTGGATAGTGATACGCCGCCCAAAAGCTCCTTAACCTGTCTTGTATCGAGTAAAAACTCGTTTGAGTCTACCTTGTGAGTATAGAGAAAGTCTGTGTTTTCATTCATAATAATCAGCTGATGCATAGTTGATGCAATATCGCCAAGGGGCTGGCGGTCAATATGAGACAAACCGAAGGTTGCACAAATTTTAGTGCCCTTTCCGACCTCCGATTCAATTAAAAGACCTCCGAGAGTCATTTCTGCGGCAAGCTTCAAAAGCGGTATTCCAAGTCCTACACGGCGTGTGGTTCGTCCGGTGGTAAACGGGTCTGTTACATTCTTAACCATATCCTCCGACATTCCCTTTCCGTTGTCGGTAACCGTTATTGTAAGCTTATCCGATTCGCTGTCCTCGACAATTGCAACGTCAATCAGCGTTGCACCTGCTGTGATAGAGTTCTGCACAATATCAAGGATGTGCAGTGATAACTCCTCCATATTAATACTTTGCAAGTATTGCGCCGATTTCACCCTTAACAAGACGTCCGTAAACATCTTCATTGATAGTTACAACCGGTGCAAGACCGCACGCTCCGACACATCTTGTAGCCTCTAATGAGAACTTTCCGTCGGGTGTACATTCGCCTACGTCGATTCCTAAAATCTGCTTGATTTCCTCCAAGATGTCTCCCGAACCCTTTACGTAGCATGCAGTACCGAGACATACGCCGATCTGATACTC
>JAZNKU010000161.1:0-2420 GCA_045578685.1 Eubacteriales bacterium | reverse complement strand
TCCCTGTATCTATAAGAGAGTTTCGGGCTGCGGCTCAGGAACAGAGTATATGGCGGTTACCCCCTGGGGCGACCTCTACCCCTGCCACCAGTTCGTGGGCGATGAAAAGTTCAGGCTCGGCGATGTGTGGAAGGGTGTTACCAATAAGGAAATGCAGGATGAGTTTATGGGCTGTAACGTCTATGCCCGTCCCGAATGCCGCGACTGCTGGGCAAAGCTCTATTGCTCGGGCGGATGTGCCGCTAACGCTTATCACGCCACAGGCTCGGTCAAGGGTGTATACAAGGACGGATGCGACCTTTTCCGTAAACGTATGGAATGTGCCATCATGCTTGAGGCTGCAAAAACTCTTGACGACGAATAATGAACACACCTATCTGTGATTTTTTAGAAAGCTACCGCGACCAAAATAACTTGAGACTCCATATGCCGGGTCATAAGGGTGCAGGAGCCTTAGGTATTGAGGGACTTGATATAACCGAGGTAGAAGGTGCGGATGTGCTCTATAATGCCAAGGGTATTATCAGGCAGAGCATGGATAATGCAAGCCGACTCTTCGGCAGCAAGCGTACTCTCTATTCTACCGAGGGATCGTCACTTTCGATCAAGGCTATGCTTTATCTTGCCATGCTGAACAGAGGAGAGCGTAAGCCTCTTATAGCCGCAGGACGTAACGCCCATAAGGTGTTTATGTACGGCTGTGCTTTGCTTGATATCGAGATAGACTGGCTGTGGGGCAAGGGACTTCTCTCCTGCGAGATTACTCCCGATGCTCTTGAAAAATATCTCTCTCATAATGACCCCGTTGCGGTATATATAACCTCCCCCGACTATCTGGGCAATATGGCAGATATCAGGGGACTTGCTGATGTCTGCCACCGTCACGGAGTAATGTTACTTGTAGATAACGCCCACGGTGCGTATCTAAAGTTTTTGCCCGAGTCAAAGCACCCCATCGACTTAGAAGCTGATATCTGTTGCGATTCGGCTCACAAGACCCTGCCTTGCCTTACAGGTGCGGGATATCTTCATATATCAAATAATGTACCACAGGATATCTGCGATATGGCAGAGGAGGCGATGAGCCTCTTTGCATCCACCAGTCCGTCATATCTTATCATGTACTCCCTTGACAGGTGCAATGTATATCTCGCAAACGGTCTGCATGAACGCCTTGAATCGGTCATGCCCAAGATAACCGAGCTTAAGCAAAATCTCTTCACTATAGGCGACGAGCCTATGAAGCTGACCCTTGAGGCGAAGAAGTACGGCTACACCGGCTACGAGCTCTCTGATATCTTTGCGGAGCAGGGAATAGTCTGCGAGTTTGCAGATCCCGACTATCTGGTTATGATGCTGTCTGCCGATGAAGAAGCACTTATATCCATTATATCGGTATTGATAAATATTGACAGACGCGTTCCCATAACTTATACGGCTCCTATGCTCAAGCCTCTCAAGTCAGCTATGACCCCAAGACAGGCGATAATGTCAAAAAACAGGCTCGTAGATATAGACGAGGCTCTCGGCTGTATCTTAGCCGCACCCTCAGTTTCCTGTCCACCTGCAGTGCCTATTGCTGTCTGCGGTGAGGTTATAGACGAAAATGCCATCGAGCTTTTTCGCTATTACGGCATTGATAAAATTCGAATAGTGACGTAAAAAAGGTTACCTTCAAGGTAACCTTTTTGTCATTAATTCTGCACTCTGCACTCTGCATTCTGCATTCAATTTATAATGTGCGCCGCATATATACAAGGCGCAGAATGTGTAACGTAATTGAGATCATCAAGTGCAAGTGTTCCCGCACCTTCACCGTATACTGTAATAACGTCCCCCTTGATATAGTTCTCGGGTTCCTTTTCACAGTCGCGGATCATAATCTCAAACTCATTTCCTTCGCCGTCGGTGCAGATATAATAGGTGGTGTATTCTTCCTTTGAATAATAACCCATTGCATCAACAAACCCTTCCTTTACTGTAAGGGTCATAGAAATAAATTCATCATTGTACTTTTCTCTGTTTCTGAAGTATTCCTCAGGAGTTATTTCAATGCACTTTTCGGAATATTCCTCAAAGCTCATTCGCTCAACAGGTTCGGTAAACATACTTCCCAAACCACCCAGCATACCGCTGCCGAGGAAGGTTCGTAAGATCGAGTACAGAACGGCAATAACAACAAAAAGTATCTTTGAGCCTTTCCTGTGGGGACTGGTTATCAGCAAAATAATACCCACAACAGGCATAACGAACATCATAATGGCAATAAACCACCAACGGTGATACCATTCTACAAAGGTAACTCTGCCTGAGTTTGAGCCGCGTCTTTTCTTAGGCTTTACAGCCTTACGGTTGCCCGCGCGGAATTCCTCGGGACATTCCTTACCGCATATAGGACAATTGTCCTGCGGAAAAAAGCA
>JAZNKU010000160.1:0-3987 GCA_045578685.1 Eubacteriales bacterium | reverse complement strand
GGGCTGATTACCCATTGACACTTTAGGAACGCTACACAAAGGCTTATTTCGTGTGTCAACAAGAATATCGTCGGCTTCAATTATATACGGATTTATATGCGACACTATTTTTGCCGTTTCTCCACTATAAATATACTTATTACTATCATTTATATGAGAAAAACCAATTATAACAACATATACAGTCACCGCTTTCCCAGATTCTGATTCCCATTTAAAAAATTTATATGCGAAATTTATATAAATTCCATCTTTCAACAGATTTCGCCAAATTGGTGCAATTTGTTGTCCTTGACAAATTGAATCGGTAGCAACAAATGCACTTCTAATACGCGTATTTTTTGAATATACAGCCGCCTTTTTAAACCAACAAGCGACATAATCAACATTACCTAAATCTTCACCGAATACACATAACCGATCCATTTTTTGATCTTCATCAAGCATTCCTTTAGAAGAAGAATCCTTTGACGAAGTACGTCCTGCTCTAGCAACAAACGGCGGGTTACCCATTATATAATCTAATTTATCCTTGGGGACTACTGTTTCCCAGTCGATACGCAGAGCGTTGCCCTCTACGATGTTAGCATAGGATTTAAGGGGCAGGAAGTCAATCTCGGTCTGCAATATCTCCGAGGTCTCCTTCATCATCTGACTTTCTGCGATCCACAGGGCAGTCTTGGCAACGGTCACGGCAAAGTCGTTTATCTCGATGCCGTAGAACTGACCGATAGATACCTTGATTATATCGCCAAAGTCAAGGGTTATCTGATCCTTTGAAATTTCAGCAAGGGCTTCGTTTTCAAGACGGCGAAGGGATATATAGGTTTCTGTTAAAAAATTTCCAGAACCGCAGGCAGGGTCAAAGAACACAAGCTCGGAAAGCTTATGTCTGTACTGTTCAAGACGGTCTACCCTTGTTTTATTGACCTTGATATCCTTTATCTCGTCAAGCTCCTGTCTCAATTCGTCAAGGAAAAGGGGGTCAATGACCTTGTGTATATTCTCAATAGAGGTATAATGCATACCGCCGCTGCGACGGGTCTCGGGGTTAAGAGTGCTTTCAAAAACCGCACCGAAGATAGTGGGGCTGATATCGCTCCAGTCAAAGTCCTCGCTTGCGTTATGCAGCAAGAGGTCACGGATGTTATCACTAAACTGGGGTATCTCAATTCTTTCATCGGCAAAAAGACCGCCGTTGACGTAAGGAAATGCCAAAAGCAGATCGTTTTCGTAAGGATCTCTGTCCTCCACCTTGGTATCAAGTATTCTGAACAGGTCTATCAGCGCACGACGCATATCACGGGCAGGAAACGCCTTGATATAATCGTGAAATTGAGTATGACTACCGAAAATACCCGCATCCTCGGCATAAAGACAGAATACAAGACGGACACAAAGCATATTAAGGCTCTTTAAGGTCTCGGGATCTTCGGGATGTATATACAGCTTGAGTATCTCGTCATAGAGCTTGCCTACAAGAGCACCTGCCTTGATGGATACCTCCATCTCCCGCTTTATATTCTCGTCTTCCTCGTCCACCAAGAACATAAGACGGTAATATTCCTTTGGCAGATCCTTTAAGAATATTTCTTCCGGCTCACCGTTGGGCTTCTCCATATCGTAAACAAGGAACTGCTCAAAGTTACAGGTTATTATCCAACGAGGTCTCTGTGAATAAGGCAAGCCTGCAGAATATCTCTGTGCCTGCTGAAAGGGTGTAAGAAAAGAACCGTCAGACTGCTTGATACCCTTACGCAGATCTTTGTTTCTTCCCTTCTGTTCGATAAGAACGTGGGTAGCGGGAATATGAGCGTCAATAAAACTGGTATGGTCGAGGTGTACCTGTTCTTCGAATATGATATACTGCTCGGGATGCTCTACTCCCAATATATCACGAAGCAGAGCCAACCAAAAAGACTGGCTCTCTCCCTTTTCATAACCCTTATCCTTCCAATATTCAGCAAACACTTTGGCGTTTGTACGTCTTTCTGTATCCTTCATTTCGATCTCCTATGGTAATTTATAGATATATTATAACATTAATAATTTGTTTTGTAAACCTTAAAAGACATAATATATTCATAATTGACTTTATACATTCTATATGCTATACTGTAATCAGTAAATCTCGAAAGGATGTATCACTATGGGTAGACTTTTAGGCGCGCACGATTCAGACGAGTTGGATCGCCCCGATTTAAATAAATGTCCTGATTGCGCTTGCTTTTTTGCAGGGGACAACTGCCCGCTCTGCGGCAAACCTTGCCCTGAAGAATTCCGCGCAGGAAACAGAAGGCCCGTGAAGCAGAAAAAGAGAAGAACTAACCCCTCCTCACGAACCGTTACATTTATTGAATGGTATCACAGCTGGTGGGTTATAGCTATTGCGCTATTCATCGCACCCATCATCGGTATTATTCTCCTCTTAACAAGTCCTCACAAGAAGTCCCTTAAGATCGGCATAGGAATTGCGGCGGCCATCTGGTTGGTAGTTTCATATCTTGGCGGCTTCAGCGCTATTTTCGGAAACATAACTAATAGGTTTGACAAGCCTGTTGATACATCTCTTACAAGAGAAGAATATATGGCACAATGCGAAACTATCACAGCAGAAGAATTCTATCGCGGCGGTAATGAATATAGCGAAAAGTTTGTTTCTGTCACGTTGACTGTCAGCAGAAAAGTTATCGACTCCGAAGCGCAGTATAACGGAAGTCCATACTACACCTACTACGTTTGCCACGATGGAAACGGCGGTGAATTTGAAATTTTTATCCGTGACTGTGTTCAGGACAGTTCCCGCAACTATATAACAGGTGATGTGATAACCGTCTATGGCGAGGGCGCGGGTGAAGTCACTCTCTATGATGTTGACTACAACCCCATCACTGCCCCTGCAATTAACGTAGCTTACATTGAAGCAAAATAAAACTAAGGCTGATGCTTTGAGCATCAGCCTTTTGGATTATTATGAGTTGTGTGCGCCGTCCCCTACCATAATAAATAATCTTATTCTTTTTCCTTAAGATTGATATTTTTAGCGCTCAGCTTTTTATTAACGTGTCCCTGAAGGAGCGTATAAAGCACAGCCGCGAGGGGAATGAAGAAGATGATACCTACGATACCAAAGAGGTTTGCGCCGATAATAGCCGCCATAAGTGTCCACAGAGGACTAAGTCCAACAGAGCCTCCAACCACGTGAGGATAGATGAACTGATTTTCCACAAACTGCACCACGAGATATACGATAATGCAAGTGATCACCTTTTCGGGGCTGTCAAGCAAGATAAGGAAAGCTCCGATCGCGCAGGAAGCAAACGCACCCACGTAAGGAACAAAAGCAAAGCAGCTTGTGAGAAAAGCTATGAGCGCCGCATAAGGAAGCCCGAAAATGGAGAAGGATATAAATATCATAACTCCAAGGATCACCGCCTCTATGCTCTGGCTTGAAAGAAATTTGGAATAGATATCAACGGAAAGTGCTCCCACCTCGCACATTCTGTCAACGTACTCCTTTCTTACGATAGAATAGAGTATCTTCTTGACGTGTCTTGCAAGAGTCTTTTTATCAAGCAGAACGTACACAGATATAACAAGGGCAAATATTGTCGTCGTTATACCGGAAACCGTAGTGGAGGCAAAGCTCCAGAGAGAAGAAAGTATGCTTCCCGCTCCGCTGGTTATAGTTGAAATAAAGCTTTCAAAATTAAGATTCTTTACAATATCAGAGAGCACGGTCGTATCGATATTATAGCTGTTCATGACCTCTATAAGACGGGGGAGCTGCTGCTCTATCTGAATATAAATGCTCTTTACCGAGGAAACGATCTCGGGAAGAGCCAGCTTGAAGGCAAGGAATATTACAAACACTACAAGAAGAAGAGTAAGCAAAAGGCTTACAACGGTTATAAGCTTTTCTTTTGCTCTGAAGCTCTTTTTCTCAAGAAGTCTTGCAAAAAGCCTCTCAAGCGCTCTCATGGGAAC
>JAZNKU010000159.1:0-4126 GCA_045578685.1 Eubacteriales bacterium | reverse complement strand
CCAGCCGAGGAATCTGCCGCTGTCCTTAACAAATGCGTTGTTACGTACTGTGTAATCCGCATAATCGTAAAGAGTAGCGCCTTCCCAGGTCATATACTCGGTTACGTCGTTACCAACACCGCCGTTAGCCTTATATATAACTGCAGGCTCCCATACGGCTGTGAACTTCATACCTGTTTCGCCGTAAGAGGTTACTGCGCACTCAAAGTCTGCCCACTGGTAGCTGAAGTTATTGAAGATCGGGATCTCAAGCCAGGTATTTCTGGACTCAAATCTTACGATATTTCCGCTGTCGGCAAATACACGGCCGTAAAGCTCGTTGCCGTCTTCATCTGTAAGCTGACGCGCGCCTGCCTTGTAGGGAGCGTTCTCACCGTCGGGAATATAGAAGTTTGCAAAGCTTGTAGTCTCATGCTTTTCGTTACTGTAGTTTACAACAAACTCTTCCTGTATATCTGTTTTGCTTACGGGGAAGCGGCCGCCGTCAGCATCGTAAATTACAGGGTTGCCCCATACACAGTAAAGTGTGGTAGCAGCATTGGCAGTATACTTTTCGTGATATCCTGTACCGTTACCGCGACCTATGGGAAGCTCGTTTGTATTCCATTCTACGAATACCATAAGGTTGCCGTAGTCACCCTGTACGCCGGGATACATACCGTATGCATTTATGATATCGCTCTTATGGTGGGGAAGCTCAAGATCCACTGCGGGGAACTTGTAAACTGTTACGGGATTACCCCAGCCCTGATGACCCGGATGAAGGGTTACTTCATAACCGTAAGAAGCATAGAGGGTTGCGGAGCTGTTGACGAGAATAGGATTCTCTGCTCCTGCAGGATATGTAATAATACCCTTATCTGCGTCTGCCTTATTGAAAGCCCAGCCGCGGAATACCATTCCGGGCTTACTGGGAGCATGCTTGGTCAGATATATGACCGAGCCGCAGTTTACGGTGATGTCCGCCGGGGGATTAGCTCCGCCGTTGACATCAAAACTGATGGTTGCGGTATCTGCTGCCGATACGGGAAGTGTAAAAGAAACACACCCAAGCAGAGTTACCAGTGTCAAAATCAAAGACACAATCCTTTTGAAATTTGACATTTTTGCCTCCTTAAAATATTATGTATTTTTTATATTTCTATTTCCATATTATTAACACTTTGTGTATTATAACATAGGATGTTGTAAAAATCAATATATTTCAAGGATTATTCGTTTTATTTTTTGTATAATTTGCATTTACATAATATGTAAAAAAGGCATCCCGAAGGATGCCTTTTAATGACTGTTATTATTCAGCTATTTCTTCTGCCTCTACAGGAGCATCTGCCTTACTGATCTCAACGTCACGGTAGCGCTCCATACCTGTACCTGCAGGAATGAGCTTACCGATAAGAACATTCTCCTTAAGACCCATAAGATTGTCAACCTTACCCTTGATAGCTGCCTCGGTGAGAACCTTGGTGGTCTCCTGGAAGGATGCAGCGGAAAGGAAGGACTCGGTCTGGAGGGATGCCTTGGTAATACCGAGAAGCATGGGTGAAGCAACTGCAAGTCTGAGGTCTCTTTCACCTGCGTCGATACGAGCCTGAATAGCCTCGTTCTCTGCATTGAAGGTGTTAACATCAACCACAGTACCAACAAGAAGCTCGGTATCGCCCTCGTCCTCGATCTTAACCTTACGTGTCATCTGGCGTGCGATAACCTCTATATGCTTGTCGTTGATCTCAACGGACTGCATACGGTATACACGCTGAACCTCGCGGATGATGTAGTCATAAACCGCATCAAGACCGTTGATCTTGGTAATGTCTGCAAGGGACATATTACCTTCGGTCAGAGCCTGACCTCTGCCTACGACGTCACCCTCACCTACGAGGATATGGATACCGTAAGGAATAGCATAGCTCTTCTCTTCACCCTCATCGGTGGTGATGATAACATTTCTCGCACGCTTACCGTCTACGATACGAACGGTACCGTTGACCTCGGATACTGTTGCTGTCTTCTTGGGACGTCTTGCCTCGAAGAGCTCTTCAACTCTGGGAAGACCGTTGGTAATATCGGATCCCGCAACACCACCGGTATGGAAGGTACGCATCGTAAGCTGTGTACCGGGCTCACCGATGGACTGAGCTGCGATGATACCTACGGACTCACCTACGTTTACAGGCTTGCCGGACGCAAGGTCGGCACCGTAACAGTGAGCACATACACCGTGCTTAGCCTTACAACGAAGAATGGTACGTACGTATGCTTTTTCTATACCTGCATCAATGATCTTCTTTACCTGATCCTCGTTGATCATCGTATCGTTGGGAACGATAACCTCACCTGTCTCGGGATGAACGATATCACCGATGGGGAATCTGCCAAGCAGTCTGTCTGCGAAGGGCTCGATGGTGTCCTTACCGTCAACGATAGCGGATACCCAGATACCCTCTGTAGAGCCGCAGTTATCCTCACGGATGATAACATCCTGAGATACATCAACAAGACGTCTGGTAAGGTAACCCGAGTCAGCGGTTCTAAGCGCTGTATCCGAAAGGGACTTACGCGCACCGCGGGCAGCGATAAAGTACTCAAGGATATTAAGACCTTCACGGAAGTTGGACTTAATAGGAAGCTCCATGGTACGGCCGTTTGCCGCAAACATAAGACCACGCATACCTGCCAGCTGACGAAGCTGAGTGGTGTTACCGCGGGCTCCGGAGTCGATCATCATCTTGATGGAATTATACTTGTCAAAGCCTGCCTGGAGGGAGGAAACGACATCCTTGGTGGTGTCTTCCCAAACCTTGATAACGCTTCTGTAGCGCTCGTCCTCGGTCAGACGGCCTCTTTCAAAGTGCTTCTGAATGTTGTCAACCTGCTTTTCAGCTGCGGCTACCAACTCATACTTAGCACCGGGAATATCGATATCTGCAACAGAAATGGAGATAGCTGCACGGGTAGAATACTTGTAACCCATGCTCTTGATGTTGTCAAGAACCTCTGCTGTTACGGCAAAGCCGTGCTTGTGGATACAGAGGTCAACTATCTGACCAAGCTGCTTCTTCTTACACTCGAACATAATTTCAAGGTCAAGAACCTTTTCGGGATCGTTTCTGTCAACAAAACCGAGGTCCTGAGGAATAGCCTGGTTGAAGATCATACGGCCGAGAGTCGCAGGAATAAGTCTTGTTACAGTCTCGCCGTCAATCTCTTTGGATACTCGAACCTTGATAGGTGCGTGAAGTCCGAGATAACCGTTTTCGTAAGCCAGCATTGCTTCGTTGAAGGAGGTGAATACACTTCCCTCACCGGGCTCGCCTGCCTTATCTATAGTAAGGTAGTAGGAACCGAGCACCATATCCTGTGAAGGAACGGTTACTGCTCTGCCGTCTGCGGGCTTAAGCAGGTTGTTTGCAGAGAGCATAAGGAATCTTGCCTCTGCCTGAGCCTCTGCGGACAGAGGTACGTGAACAGGCATCTGGTCACCGTCGAAGTCCGCGTTGAACGCAGAACATACCAGAGGATGAAGCTTGATAGCTCTACCCTCAACAAGGATAGGCTCGAATGCCTGAATAGAAAGTCTGTGAAGTGTAGGAGCACGGTTAAGAAGAACGGGGTGACCCTTGATAACTACCTCAAGTGCGTCCCATACCTCGGGAGAAACCTTGTCTACCTTCTTCTTTGCATCCTTGATGTTAGTCGCCTTCTGGGTCTCAACAAGTCTCTTCATTACGAAGGGCTTGAAGAGCTCAAGTGCCATCTCACGGGGAAGACCGCACTGATAGATCTTAAGCTCAGGACCTACGACGATAACAGAACGGCCGGAGTAGTCAACACGCTTACCGAGAAGGTTCTGTCTGAAACGGCCCTGCTTACCGCGGAGCATCTCGGAAAGGGACTTAAGTGTTCTGTTGTTGGGGCCTGTAACGGGCTTGCCGCGGCGGCCGTTGTCAATAAGGGCGTCAACAGCTTCCTGAAGCATACGCTTTTCGTTACGAACGATAATTTCAGGAGCTCTGTATTCAATAAGTCTCTTAAGACGGTTGTTACGGTTGATAACTCTGCGGTAGAGGTCGTTAAGGTCGGATGTTGCGAAGCGTCCGCCATCCAGCTGAACCATAGGACGGAT
>JAZNKU010000158.1:0-9479 GCA_045578685.1 Eubacteriales bacterium | reverse complement strand
ATCGTGGAAGAAGCTGTCCTCGCTTCTGATAAATCTGCCCGCAAGCTCAGGGGTAGTATATCCTCTCTGCCACAAGAGCTTTGCTGTTGCGGGGAGGATATCAAGCTCTCTGCACAAAGCACCAATGGCAGCTTCATCTATTCTGTTGTCATAAGCAAACTGCCATCTTCTCATGGTGAGTCTCCTAATCTGAACGGGTAATTCTTGTCTTTTACAGCCTCAAATCTTTATTCAAGGGTAAAGTTTATTATAACATATGTAAGCACCAAATTGCAAGTACTTACCAAAAATTATACGGCATCAGATCCTTTTATATCTGGCAACAACCGCGGCGGCACAGCGAAGCCCGTCTACAGCCGCGCTGGTGATACCGCCCGCATAGCCCGCACCCTCTCCCGAGGGGTAGAGGTTATCGGTGCCGAGGGCTAAATATTCTTCATTTCTCGTTATACGCACAGGTGCACTGGTTCTGGTCTCGGGACCCGTCAGCAGAGCATCCCTTGCCGCAAAGCCGGGGAGACTGCGGTCAAAGGCGGTAATACCCAGCTTGAGCATATCGCATATACGGTTCTCAAAAAGTCCGTTAAGGTCGTATTCCCTTACCTTGCCGTACATATAAGTGGGACTTATGCGTGTGGGGAGCTTGCCGACTCTGCCGTCAAGAAAATCTCCCACCGACTGACAGGGAGCATAGTATTCCCCTCCGCCTGCCGTAAAGCCTCTTTTCTCAAGGGCCTCCTGATAGGCTATGGGGTCCTCGGAACGAACCGACACCACTAAAGCCGCATTGGAGTTACGGTTATCTCTGGCATAACGGCTCATACCGTTGGTCACCACGGTGTTCTCCTCTGAGGCTGCGGCAATGACCTCGCCTCCCGGACACATACAGAAGGTATATACCGCTTCCTCCCCTACTCTCTTTGAAAAAGCGTAGGGAGCGGCACCCAGTATAGGGTCGCCTGCACGGTCACCGTACATGGCTTTATCTATATCCTCCCGTAAATGCTCGATACGGACACCTACCGAGAAGGGCTTGGGCTCAACGACATAATCCTCGCTCATAAGATATCTGTAGGTATCTCTCGCCGAGTTTCCGACGGCCAATATCAAAGCTCCGCACTCTATATCGCCCTTGTCGGTGGTAACAGAGGTTACTCTGCCGTTTCTTTTATTTATCCTCTTAAGAAGGGTATCGTAGTATATTTCTCCGCCAAGAGATATTACTCTCTCGGATATTGCATCGACTATACCGAGGAGCTTATCGGTACCGATGTGGGGCTTGGCGTCGTACATTATCTCAGCGGGAGCTCCGAATTCTACCAGCCGTTCAAACACATATCGGCAGGCAGGATCGGATATACGGGTAACAAGCTTTCCGTCAGAAAAGGTTCCCGCGCCTCCTGCTCCAAACTGAATATTACAGCTTGTGTCAAGAACGCCCGTCCTCATGAAGCTCTCCACCTTTTCGGCTCTGAGCTTAACACAGGAGCCTCTCTCAAGAACGATGGGTCTGTACCCCTGCTCTGCAAGTAACAGAGCGGCAAACATCCCGCAGGGACCGAAGCCGCAGACCACGGGTCTTGCCGAAAGAAGCTCCTTGCCCTCAGTCGGAGTTACCCAGCCTTCTTTTTCAAGGCTTGCATCAGCCTTTTTAAGCTGTTTTTCCGTTGCGGTATTGCAGAGAGCCGCAACCGAATAAACGAAAAGGATATCATCCTTATGCCTTGAATCAATGGAGCGCTTGTATATATAGGGATCGCTGATCCGGATACCTGCTCCCTTTGCCCTTTTTAGGGCAATATCGACTGCCTCGCCCCCGTGGGCAGTATAAGGCAGTCGTATATTCTTAAATACTATTGTTTTCATTACTTAACGGTTACCACCATGTTGTATTCGCCAAGCTCGTATACGCTCTTGGCATATGTACCCGATATTTTTATCTCTATAGGCAGGGTAACGCTTCCCGCACCCGCCTTAAGCTCAGAGAGATCCACCGACAGAGAAATATCCTCTGCAGTTATCTCAGACAGTATCTTTGGGTCTCCGCGGAGAGTAAGGTTTACGGTGTCAAGAGACAGGGTGTACTTCAGTCCTCCGGGATTCTTGACCTCTATACCGCCTACGCTCAATGTCTTTGTATCGGTATCGGTATGGATGATGGTCACATCTACGGTTTCGGTTCCGTCAACGCAGGTTATCGCTTCGGGAAGAGAAAGAGGGATACTCAGCTTCTCTGAGGTAAGGGACTTTTCGTCGATGGTGGATATGATATGCTCCTCGAGCTGACTGAGAGCCTCGATAGAGCCTCTCACCTTGATCTTGGAGGGCGAAAGCTCGACCTTGCTGTTGGATGAATCAAGAAGTCCGTTCTTGAAATCCACCTTCAGATCTATTTCCTTTGTCATAAATACGGGGATACGCACATCTACGGTGGAAGTACCTACGCTGATGTAGGGATTGGATACCTCGGCACCGTTGGCGTCGATAAGCTGTACGTTGCCCGAGGCGCGTATAGAGGAGCTTACATTGCCGCAGGGTACGGTAACAAGGGCTGTCTCTACCGTATCAAGTATAGATTTCGGTCCTGAAAGAAAGACCTCGGTTACGCTCTTCTCGATGTCGGCATCTCCGCCAAGTTCGAGACCCTCGGCGAGAGTATACTCGGTAAGCTTGATCTGCACCGGCACCGATGCAGTAGCCTTGGCATCAAGATAAACCGAGAGAAGATTGACCGATTTATCCACGAGGTTAAAGCCGCCGGGTACCTGAATGTCAACCGGCACCGAATATTTGCCTGCCTGAGTGTAGGCTCTGGCATCCGCCGTAGCCTTGAAGTTGGCAGCGGATATCTGATTGAGATCGCTCTTCTTACCGCTGACGGTAACATCAACGGTCACATTATAGCCGGAATAAAGGGAAAGCTCTCCGCTTGAGGGCAAAAGCACCTCTATGGGAATACCGCGGAAGATCTCCTGATGTATGGGGCTTTCTACGGTCATAACGTAAAACCAAAGGATAAATGCGAGAAGCACCGAAATTATCTTGGGAAGAATATTGTGTCCTTTTTTACGCGACGCTTCTTCGTTTGCGCCCAGAACCACATTGTCGTTTCCGTTTGCCATATCAGTTCCTCCCTTCTTCTTATTCCTGTGTACTCTTTTTCTTGGTTATAATAGACTTTTTCTTCGTCCTGTCCTCTATCAGCAGAGAGTCAAGCTTTGCCTTGAGCCTTACCGCGTCATAGCCTCGGTGCATATGCCCCTTGTGTGCAAGAGAGATAGTACCTGTTTCCTCGGATACCACTACAACAAGAGCATCGCTTGCCTCGCTTGCACCTATCGCCGCACGGTGACGGGTGCCCAGCTCCTTGGTGATGTTGGTCTTGGTAGCAAGAGGCAAAAGACATCCTGCCGCGTGTATACGCTGATCGCGGATAACCACCGCTCCGTCATGAAGCGGAGACTTGTTGAAGAAAATATTTCGCAGAAGCATAGAGGATGTATCTGCATTGATCGTAGTTCCTGTAGAGATGATATCACCAAGCTTGGTAGACTGCTCGATGACGATAAGAGCGCCCGTCTTTGACATAGACATCTCGCCCACCGCCTCACACAGCTCGTTGATAAAGAGTATGGTCTGCTGATGCTCCTTATCCTCACCGATGCTGCGCAGTCTCTTGATAGAGTCGCCGCCTACATTTTCAAGTAGGGATCTGAGCTCGGGCTGGAAGATAACCACAGCTGCTATAAGTCCGACCTGGAAGATATTTTTCATTAAGAAGTTGACGACATTAAGCTCAAAAAGAGTGCTTAACATGGTTATAAAGGCAAGCACGCCTATACCTACGGCAAGCTTACCCGCACGGCGCTCACGGATGAACTTATAAACATAATAGATAAGCACCGACACTAAAAGTATATCGATGATATCCGCTACACCCATCGCCTTTATCTGATTTATGAAATAGATCCACAAATTTCCGATCCAACTGATAAACCTTGCCATTGTATCCTCCAAGTAATATTTCTCCGTATATATTATATCATATTTATTATAATATTTCAATCTAAATTCAAGACATTTTTTCAATTATCTGTACAAATTCAAAAAAATGTGATACAATATATCCATTAAAGCATTTGGAGTTGTAAATGAAGCTTAAAGGTCTACTAAAGCAGTTCCTCCCCAAGCGGCCCGCAAAGCATGTTACCGCTATTATAGTGGCAGGCGGAAGCGGCAGCCGTATGGGAAGCTCCACCACCAAGCAGATGATGGAGCTTGACGGCATCCCGATCGTGGTAAGGACTATTTCAGCCTTCGAAAAAGCGGAATGCATAAAGGATATAATCATCGTCGCAAAAGCAGAGGAAAAGGCTGTATACAAGGAATTTATAAATAAATATTCGTTCAAGAAAATCAGAAGGGTCGTTACAGGCGGAGATACAAGACAAAAATCTGTACTTAACGGCTTCAGGGCTATAGACGACAGCTGTGATTTCGTGGCGATACACGACGGTGCAAGATGTCTGGTAACCCCCGAAAACATAGAAAAGGTCCTCTGGGAAGCAAGGTGCCACGAGGCGGCAAGTGCCGCCGCACCCGCAAAGGATACGGTAAAGATCACCAACGCCGAGGGCTTCGTGGTATCGACCCCCAACCGCGAACGGGTATGGATGGCTCAAACCCCCCAGATATTCCGTGCCGATCTGTACCGCGCCGCCGCCTACTACGCTCTGCGATTGGGCTATGAGGCTACCGACGACAACGCTCTCGTAGAGTTTCTGGGCTCCAAGGTCAAGATGGTGGACTGCGGATACCGCAACATCAAGATCACCACCCCCGAGGATATACATATCGCAAAGGTATTGCTGAAGGAGGCTCAAAATGACTGATATACGCATAGGTCACGGATATGATGTTCACCGCTTTGCCGAAAACAGAAAGCTGATCCTCGGCGGAGTTGAGATAGAATACGAAATGGGGCTTCTCGGTCACAGCGACGCCGATGTGCTCTGCCACGCGGTAAGCGACGCCCTCTTGGGTGCTTTGGCACTTGGCGATATCGGCAAGCACTTTCCCGATACCGATCCCCGATACAAGGGAGCAGACAGCGTTGAGCTGCTCAGACACTGCGTTTCTCTTTTAGGAGAATACAGAGTCTCCAACATAGATGCAACCGTCATAGCACAGAAGCCTAAGCTTGCCCCCCATATAGACGCTATGAGAAAAAATCTGGCAGATGCAATAGGTATTGACATCTCCCGTGTCAGCGTCAAGGCAACCACCGAGGAAAGGTTAGGCTTTACCGGAAGGCTGGAGGGCATTTCAGCCCACGCGGTGGTGCTTGTAACGCGTGATTGAAAGAAGAAAACCGCCGAAGCGGTTTTCAGTCTTATTTTAAGGATACAGGATATACCGACAATTATCACACTTCCGTTATGTTTGACATCCGATAAGTATACCCCGTATCCGAGCTTTAGAGGCTCCTATAGTATCTTATGACGGATTTTTCATTATGACAAAAATACATTTCAATAAATTTCGGAGGAAAATAAAATGGTCAAAGTTTCACCCTCGATCCTCGCCTGTGATTTTGCAAATCTGCAGAGTGAGATAAAAAAAGTAGAGGATGCAGGAGTAGAATATCTGCATATCGACGTTATGGACGGAATCTTCGTTCCCAACATAACTCTGGGTCCCTGTGTTGTAAAGGCGATCCGCAAGTATTCTGAGCTCTTTTTCGATGTACATCTCATGATAACCGACCCTATCCGCTATATTGACGATTTTGCAAAGGCGGGGGCAGACCTTATCACTATCCATGTTGAGAGCACCTTTGACGTTTCTGCCGCGATCGACCGTATCAAGGCAAACGGCAAAAAGGTGGGTCTTTCCATCAAGCCCAACACCAAGCCCGAGATACTTCGTCCCTATCTCGACCGCGTTGACCTTATCCTTGTTATGACGGTTGAGCCGGGCTTCGGCGGTCAGTCCTTTATTGAGGCAACTGTTGACAACATCAAGGCTTGTGCCGCTATGATCAAGGAAAGCGGCAAAGAGATAGAGCTTGAGGTAGACGGCGGTGTTTCTCCCAAGAACGCTCATGTAGTCAAGGATGCAGGCGCAAATGTTATCGTTGCAGGCTCTGCGGTATTCGGCTCAAGTGATATACCAAAGACGGTACAAGAACTTAAAGCATAAAGATATGACAACGGAGAGCAAAAATGCTCTCCGTTTGTGTTATATTTCTTTATATTTTATACTATTTTCCTTAGCATATTCTATAGCGTAAGAACCGGCAGGAGCTGTAATAACCAACTTATCGCAGTTCAAAAATGCGTTTTTTCCAATCGTCTTGAGAGAGGCAGGCAGCTCCAAACTTTCGATATTTTGACATCCGTTAAAAGCATAAGGCTGTATCTCAACAAGATTTCGAGACATTTTCACATTTGAAAGCTCTCCGCAGCTTGTAAAGGCATCAGTACCGATAACCTCTATGCTATCAGGCAAAATGACACTCTTTAAGCGATGTTTCCAAAAAAATGTGTAATTTTTTAAAACCTTAACGCCTTCACAAATAACCACTTCTTCGTTATTCCCCTTTTTGAAGGCGGCATATTCTATATCGATCACTCCATCGGGAACGGTATATTTTTCGTTTCCATTGCAAAAGGCAATCAAGAGTTTTCTGCCATTCTTGCTGAAAACACCGTGCTCGTTCTTTTTCAACACGGGGCTGTTTTCGCTAATCTCAATATTATCATATCCAATCCGGCACTCAGAAAAAATATTCTCACCGATTTCTGTTACACTATCGGGGATCACAATGTTGTGAACAAAAGCTCCCGAAAATGCTCCGTCAGCTATAAACCTGACCGAATCGGGGATTTCTAACTTATCTATATGTCTTCCCATAAAAGAATAAGGCTCTATTATTTCCACTCCGTCGGGAATACGGTAAGATCTATCCAGCTTTGGAGAAGCAAATATGATTCGTTTTTTATCAGGACTGTATAACACCTCATCCTCGAAGATAACGGCGGGACAGCTCTCGTCCACAAAAAGTTGCTTCAGATAAAATAAGTCAACAAAAGCTTCCGGTTCAATTTCTTTTACGGTTGCAGGAATATGGATTTCGCTGATACATTGATCATTCTCGGGCTCCCAATCATCGTATTGATCCTCAGGCATCCCTACCCAGGAAAAAGCACCCGAAGCGATCACCTCAACCTCCTCGGGAATAAGAACGATACCGCTTTCATCGGCAATATACTTTTTTAACACCTTGTCCTCGATCAAGGCGAATGGACGGTTATATTCTTTTTCCTCAAAAAAGAATGACATATTCATTACCTCCCGTTTCCTTCTTCGACTTAATTATACATCGATCAATGCACCTGATTCGGTACATATAATTATTTTATCAACACAAATGTGATTTGTCTACAAAGTATTGACTACTTCATGAAATTCACTCTCTTTTTTATTGCATAATAATGTCAAACGCCATAAGCATCCTTGCGGCCTGTGCACGGTTGGCGTTGCCTCGGGGATGTATAGTGGTTTTGGTCATTCCCGAAATAAGACCAGCCTTGACCGCCCAGCATACGGGGGTATACGCCCAGGATGAAATGCTTGAACTGTCGGTAAATCCGCTCAGATCCGCAAGACGGCTGACGTCCGCACCGTTGCGTTCCGCATACACGTAGAAGAATCGGGCAAGCTGTTCACGTGTAATATCCTGACCTACTCCGAAACGATCGGCTGATATTCCGCCTGTGTATGAATTTTCGTACGCCCATGCCACAGCAGAAGCGTACCATGCTCCTCTCTTTACGTCGGTAAAGGGAGTTGCGTGATCGTTATATAAAGTCAGATCAACGCGTGAGAGCTTTGCTAAAAGAAGAACAAACTGTTCTCTTGTCAGGTTGCCGTTGGGGGAAAACTTTGTATCGGATACACCGTTTATATACCCCTTGCCGTAACAGTATGCCACAGAGTTAAAGTACCAATGGCTGTTTTTAACGTCGGAAAACTTCATGTTTACCGTAATAGCAGGTATCTGCTGTGAATCAATAACAGTATCACATACACGGCAAGTCATATGCTTGACACCCTCGCTTTTTGCAGTGGGTTCCTGTATAAGGATCCAGTTACCTTCTTCGTGGTCGAGCATCGGTATAACTTCTTTATGGGTATGGGGACATTTGATACACTTATATCTGTCTACACCCTCCCTTGTGCAGGTAGGATCTCTGTGCTCGGTCAGGTTGTATATATGATGTGCACTGCCCACGTCTGTAACCGTGTCGCTGAGACCGCATCCGTTATCACAGGCAGCGGTCTTTGTTCCGTCTGCCTTGCAGGTATAGTTCTCATCAGAAACATAGTTACTGAAACTATGAACACACTGAAGATATTCTACAGGAATCGAGTATTTCTCTGCATAGTCGTCTGCATATGAACCCTCATAGCATATAAAGGTAACATCAGAACAGCCTTCGAAAGTGTTGTGATACATATAAGTTATTGCCTGTGTCAGAGTCACATATCTGAGAGAGGTGCAGCCGTAAAATACTCCGTCGCTTAATTTTGTAACACCGACGGGAATATTAATTTCCTTAAGTGCGCTGCAATCTCTGAATGCATGGTTGCCGATAAAATTCACGCTCTCGGGAACATCAAATTCTTCAAGAGAAGTACAACCGTGAAATGCCGACAGCCCTACCCTCTTAAACTCTCCGCGTATCTCTATCTGCTTAAGGTTTGCACAATCCTGAAACATTGATTGAGGTAATCCACCGATATTTTCACCCAGACTCACGTATCTGAGATTGTCACAGCCAAGGAACATGCCTGTATCTATATCTTCAACCGTATCGGGAATCTCCACGCTTACAAGAGAGTCACACTCTCTGAAGCAACCCGAACCTATAGAAATAACACTTGCGGGGAAAGTGATATTTTTGAGTGCACGGCACTCGTTGAATTCACAGACGTCAAGAGACTTAAGCCTGTCGCCCAAATCTATACTTTCAAGACGGTCACAGTTAGAAAAGGTATAACCGGAAAGCTCCAGCTCTGAATCGTCAATAACAACGTTTTTTAATCCGCTGTAACAGAACACGGACATTCCGAGATGCGTAAGGGATGAGGGGATCACTATACTGTCAAGAGAAGTACAGTTCATGAATACATAGTCCTCTATGCTTGTAAGCGTATCAGGCAATTCTATAGATACAAGTGAGCTGCATCCCGAAAAAGCACCCTCCTCTATCACAGAAAAGCCTTCGCTGAAGGTGACAGAGCTAAGTGACGTACAGGATGCAAAGGTATATTCGCCCGTTGCACTGAAATTATCCGTAAAAACAATACTCTCAAGAGCACTGCATCCGTGAAACATACCGTAACCAAACCCAGTCATGTTTTTTCCGAATTCTATATTTTTAAGTGAGGTACAGTTTTCAAAGGCATATTTA
>JAZNKU010000157.1:0-7784 GCA_045578685.1 Eubacteriales bacterium | reverse complement strand
TCGGTGAGGTGCTTTTGTTGTTGAATGTTCTTATTCAGCGGCGGTGTCGTCTGTTGCTTCAGCCTCAGGCTCGGTGAACAGTGCCTCGGTGCCTGTAGCATTATAGATACAAACGTCGTCGGGGAGCATTACATAAGCCATGCCCTCCTTTTCTACATAAGAGAAGCTATAGGTCTTTTCAACCGTTGCGGTGGAGGTAACATTACCGTTTTCGTCGGTGATATCGGTTTTTTCGTTATAGGTAACTACAGCCTTACGCTCTGTTCCGTCAAAGCCGTAATTCTCCTTGTCCTTATAGTTCTCTACTGTGGTGATACCGATGTTGGTATAGCCTGCCTTGTTGGGAACTTCCTCGCCGTTGACGGTAAGAGAGGTGATGGAATCTGCCTCTATAGTCTCAAGCTTGCCTACGGGGATAGCGTCAAAGAGGCTGTATGCGGTGGCATCCACGAGGGTGGAGTCTATCATAAACACTCTGTCGTTATGCTTGAGATAATAACCGCCCGACATTTCGTTCTTGCTTCCTACTATATACACGCGGGTGTGTCCGGTAGGGGTACAAACGCTTGCCTCAAGGGTGGGCTTGTCAAAGCCGTAGGCTGCTTCGTCACCGCCAACGATCTCACGGGTTGCAACAATCTTTGTGAATGCATCCGCGATCTTCTGTACAAACTCCTGATTTACAGGCATTGTAGGATCCGAAGGATAGCTCCAGCTGCCCGACATCTTGGTGAAATTGATATCACCAAGCTCGGTTGAATAAGCAAAGGTCATTACTCCCTCGTTGGTATCATCCATAACAACGATCTCCTCCGGCTCGGGAGTTTCTGCGGGGGTATCCTCTTTATTTAAGCTCTTTACCAGAAAAAATGCTCCGATAAGCAAAGCTAAAACGACTAAACTTATAATAATAAACTTCAAATTCTTCATTATTAACTTCTCCGGTTGATCCTATTATCTCTTTCGTCTTATCGCCCAAACTACGATACCGATGATAACGGTAGCAAGGGGTACTATAAGCACGAATACCGCGGTCCAGAGTGTGGAGATACCTGCATTTACTACCAGCTGCTCGGTCTCCATGGCCTTACCTGCGATAGAAACGGACGCCTTCTTCTCACAGAGGTTACCTAAGGTTGAGAGGAAGAGTGCGGAGTTGCCGCCCGAAACCGCAGAGTCTGCAGAATCGTCTGCTATACCGAAGGAGGAGTACCAGATGAACTTACCTTCATTTTCACCCTTTGTTACGGTTGCAACTGCACCGATAACACATTCGCCGGTATAGAGGACATCCTCGGAGTTTATCTCGTTGCCTGCAACAGATACGGTATAAGCATCTGATGAGGTTGTAAGGAGTTTGGAAACGCTTACTCCCTCGGGCATGGTCTCTGCCACCTTGATTCCCTCTGCGGTAGGCATCATGACATACTTACCGTTAAGAGAGGAGGTGATGGGGTCGGTGGTGGAGAGGTTGGGAGCAAGGTAATAGGGACTCTGGATATAGTTCTGAGTGTTTGCCTCCATAACCAGACCCTCGATGCGGCTCATTGCATAGTAGTTGCAAAGGGCATCAAGGTTTGTAAACGCCGTGCCGTTTACATTATAGCTTGTAATAAGGATAAGCTTGCCGCCCATATCAACATAGCTCTTAAGAGTTTCAAGCTCGGTTGCGTTGATATCAGACTGGGGAGTGTTGATAAGGATAACGCTTGCGTCTGCGGGAACACTGCCGTCACCTGTAATGAGAGTGAGCTTTTCGGTAAGGTAGTTATCGGTGGTAAGATAGCCTGCAAGCTGAGTTCCAAGCTCGTACTCGCCGTGACCCTGGAGCATATATATCTTGGGAAGGTTCTCGGTGGTTACATTGTCGATAGCTCCTGTGATCGCCTGCTCTGCGGTAAAGGTGGTAGTACCCTGAGCCTGCTGACCGTAATAGTACATCATCATCAACTCTTCGTCGGTATACTCTGTACTATATATGGTATCGTAGGGTACCTCGTAGGAGCGGTTCTCACCTATAACGATAACAGAGTTCTCCTGCATTGCGGAGATCTCGTGAGCAGTTCCCGTGCTGTCGGTCATGGTAGGCTTGACCTCGGGGTCTACTGTGTCAACGGTGATATTGGAGTTAAGTCTTGCATAACGGTCAAGGAAGTTCATTATTATCTGATTTTCCATACCGTCACGGGCAACTAAGAGCAGAGTGATCTTCTCGTCAACACTCTTAATTATCTCCTCGGTCTCGGATGTGAGGTCGTAAAGACCTAAACCTGTGGTATCGTACTTTGTGTACTCGGAGGGGATGGCACCTACAATCATATTGACTACAACTGCGATAGCGATAACTATAAGGGATGCTGCAGCGGCAAAGGCTCCGCTCTTTAATCTTCTCTTATTCATCTTTATCCCTCCTTAGCTGTAGCGCTTCTTCTCAAGGGACTGGGTGGTAAGGAATACAAACACACAGATCACGCTGAGATAATAGATTATTGCGGTAAGGTCAAAGCTTCCGTTTACGAAGCTGTTAAAGCGGTTGAAGATAGATATCTTGTCAAGCATACCGGGGAACGCACCTGCATAGATATCACCCTTAACGAGGTAAATTACGAGATTTACCACCTCAAGCACGAGAACCGTACCGAAGGAGGCATAAAGGCTCTTGGTGAGGGCGTATACGATAAGACCTGCTACGCCTATAAGGAATATAAAGCAGATAAAGGAAGCCTTGGCGGTCTCAGGGAAAAAGGTGGATGCTATGGTGGGCATAAAGTATACTGCAAGGAAGGTTCCTATGGTCATAACAGCGGCTATAACCTGAGTCTCAGTAAGAGAGGACAGGAACATACCGATAGAAATAAGACATGCTCCCAAAAGCACCTGTGCCAGTATAGAGGAATAGGTCTGTAAGAAGTTTACATGACCGAAAAGGCTAAGCACAAGGGGATAAAGGCAGAAAATAAGCATGGGGATAAGGTAAACGGTGAGCATCGCAAGATATTTGCCCATAACGATGCTTCTCATATTAAGGGGTAAGGAATAAAGAAGCTGATCTGTTCTTTCCTTCTTTTCGTCAGCAAAGCTGCGCATGGTAAGAAGTGCAACGGCTATAATTATAGCCATAACAACATAGCCTTCCATAAATACGTATTCAAAGAAGGGCAATCCGCCGTAGAAATTGTAAATTGCGGAAACGAAGCCTACGAAGGCAAGCATAAGGGCAATAACGATATAAGCGATCATACCGCCGAAATAGCTTCTCAGCTCTCTCTTATAAATCGCTGTCATTTTCGTCCTCCTGTTCTGCCTCTGTAAACATAGGCGTATATTCTTCCTCGGTCTGCTGTTCATCGGGGAGCACAGGCTCCTCGTCTGTTTCCTCTTCAAAGGCAGCCTCGGTGAGCTTTAAGTATATCTCCTCAAGTGAAACGCGGTTGGAGAGATAGCGGATAGCTATACCTCCGTTTGCAAAATCAAAGAAGAGCTTGTCTGTGATATCAGAGCCGGGCATAAGGGTAAGTTCAAGCTCGGTTCCATCAGGACACTCGGTGATAGCGTAGTGAGTTACCTCCTCGTACTCGTCAACGATGGCAACGGCAGTATCGGGAGTACACTTGGCTATAACGTGAAGCACGGGGTGCTGGTTGCCCATAAGGCAGATATTCTCTATGGTGTCGTTGGCTACCACTCTGCCGTGGGAGATGATGATAACCTCCTCACAGACCTCCTGTATCTCGGAAAGAATGTGGCTTGAGAGTATGACCGTATGATCTTCGCCGAGGGTCTTTATAAGCTCGCGGATCTCGATTATCTGTCTGGGGTCAAGTCCTACCGTAGGCTCGTCGAGAATGATTATCTCGGGGTCACCCAGCAGAGCCATGGCAATACCCACACGCTGGCGGTAGCCCTTGGAAAGATTGCGGATAAGACGGGAGGATACGCCGCTTATGGCAGTACGCTCCATTACTCGCTCAACCTCGGGTCCTATCTCACTTGACCTTATACCCTTTGCCTCGGCAACGAAGCTAAGATATTCCTTGGGGGTCATATCGGTGTAGAGAGGGGGTATCTCGGGCAGATAGCCGATAAGCTTCTTTGCTGCCAGAGGCTCCTCAAACGCATCGTGACCGTCAACCGTAACTGTCCCCTCGGTCTGTGCAAGACAGCCGGTTATAATGTTCATCGTGGTAGATTTACCCGCACCGTTGGGTCCGAGAAAGCCGTATATCTTTCCCTTCTCTATCTCAAAGGAAATATTGTCAACGGCGGTGTTGCTACCGTATTTCTTCGTAAGGTTTGATACCTTTATCAAGAATAACAACTCCTATCATTTAAATTACATATGTAGTTATTATATACCTTAACTGTGATGAAATTGTGAATATT
This sequence comes from Eubacteriales bacterium, assembly GCA_045578685.1. GTDB lineage: Bacteria > Bacillota > Clostridia > Oscillospirales > CAG-272 > RGIG7300. The sequence continues at coordinate 3,401 of JAZNKU010000157.1, read as the reverse complement.
GGCAGAAAAGATTTACAAAAGTATTGATTTATGTTAGAATTGATGTACAGTTTACTGTGAGGGGGTAGTATATTGTTCGGTTATATAAGACCTATGACCGAGGAGCTCAAGGTCAAAGAGCATGAACTGTATAAAAGCATATACTGCGGACTGTGCTCTGCCATGGGCGAGCATATCTGTACCTCCAACCGTCTTACCCTCAGCTACGATATGGTATTTCTGGCTCTGGTGAGAGGCTGTGTTACGGGTGAAAATATACATATAGAGAAAAAACGCTGTATGGCTCATCCCGTAAAGCCCCGCAACCGTGCTTATATCCCGAATACGCTTCGTTACTGTGCGAGGGTATCGGCAGTTCTGACATATTATAATGTCAAGGACGATGTGGAGGACGGCGGCTCTGTCAAGGCTAAGCTTCTCCTCCCTTCGGCTAAGCGTTATATGAAAAAAGCTGATATGCCCGATATATCAGAGATAATAAAGCTTCATCTGGCTGAGCTTTCAGCTCTCGAAAAGGGTGATGGCAGTCTTGACCGAAACGCCGAATGCTTCGGCAGACTTCTTGGTGAGGTCTTTGCCTACGGGCTTGAAAATGCAGAGCTGTATAATTTCGGATATCATATCGGCAAATGGATATATATTACGGATGCTGCAGACGACTTTGAAAAGGATCAAAAGTCGGGAGAATACAATCCTCTGTCAGCCTATGAGGCTCTTCCGTGGGAGGCTCTTAACATAGCTCTGACCCTTGAGCTTGAGGCAGCCTATGCTTGCTTTGACAGGCTTGAGCATAAAAATCAGGTATTAAAAGCTATAATAGAAAATATACTTACCTTGGGAATGCCTTCGGTAAGTCACAAAGTAACAGGAGATAACAAATGACAGATCCCTACAAGGTTTTAGGCGTTTCAAGAGACGCAAGCGACGACGATATAAAGCAGGCTTACCGAAAGCTTGCACGAAAATACCATCCCGATAACTTTGCCACCGACGAAACCGCCCGTTCTATGGCAGAGGAAAAAATGAAGGAAATCAACGAGGCATACGATGCCGTGCAGAACGACCGTAAGAACGGCAGAGCCTACGGTCAGACAGGCTCATCCTCCTCGGATACCTCCTACAACCGTAACACCTATATCACCGTCCGCTCCTATATCAATGCGGGCAGGATAGGCGAGGCTGATACTCTGCTTGAATCTATTGCAAGTGCTGACAGAGGTGCCGAATGGTACTTCCTCAAGGGCTGTGTGTGTGCTTCCAAGGGTTGGAACTTTGAGGCTCAAAATCATTTCAGCCGTGCCTGCTCCATGGACCCCTCCAATATGGAATACCGTGCAGCTCTCAACAATATGCGTAACGGTGCTCAGAATTATAACAAGGGCTATACCACCACGACCAACGCAGGCTGCAGCGGATGCGATATCTGTACCTCTCTTCTCTGTGCCGACTGTCTGTGCGAGTGCTGCGGAGGAGATTTGATAAGATGCTGTTAAGCATCTTATCAAATGCAAAATGTAAAATGCAAAATGCAAAATTATGGAAGAAAATAGTGTCCTGATGACACTATTTTCTTCATTGAATTGGTAATATAGATGAAAAATAATACGAAGAAATTAGCATTGTCGGCGGTTTTGTCCGCGTTATGCTTTATAATGCTTCTTTTGGGCTCTGTCATAACCGTACTTGACCTGTCAACTGCGGCGATAGCATCCTTTATAATAATATTCTGCGTGATAGAGCTGGGCGGATACTATCCCTATCTTGTGTGGCTCACCGTATCCTTTATCTCCCTACTGCTTCTGCCCGATAAGTTCGGTGCGTTGATATTTGCCTTATTTACCGGTATATATCCAATACTAAAGAGCTATCTTGAAAGGCTTCCAAGGGTTCTTTCATGGGTGCTTAAGCTTGTGTGCTTTAATATTGTACTTACGCTTATTATTACTCTTTCAAGATTTGTATTAGGCATACCTGCCGAGGAGATAGACTTCTCATTTGTGGTGTACGGAGTATGCAATATTACCTTTATCCTCTACGATATTGCTTCAACGAGGATAATATCCCTGTATCTGTTTAAGCTGAGAAAAAGATTTAAGTTTATAAACAAATGAAACCCATTGCTCTTGCAATGGGTTTCATTTGTTTTTCGCATTTTACAATATCTTCTTCAATTCCGTAATAGAACCAATACAGTAGGTAGCTTCGTTTTCGGCATTGCCTATATAAACACAATCCAGCCCTGCGTCGATCGCACCCTTGATATCAGAGGTCAGGCTGTCACCTACCACCAGAATCCTTGACTTATCCTTTTCGTCTATATGAGAAAGCACATGGTCAAAGAAGCCCTTATGGGGCTTTGAAACGCCTATCTCCCCTGAGATAAAAAGGTGCTTGATATATTTACGGATATCGGCGTTTGAGAGCCTTGCTGTCTGTATATAGCCAACACCGTTGGTTATGATATCAAGCTCGTAGCGGTCCTTGAGATATTCAAGAATCTCTACAGCTCCCTCCATTGTAAAGGCGGTGTCTGAAAGACAGTGAAAATAGAGATCGTTCATCTCCTTTGGATCATAGTCGTAACCGTAGCGTTCAAAAAGCCGTCTGAAACGCTCTACCAAAAGCTCGGCGGTGGTGGTCTCACCTCTCTCAAGTGCCTTCCAGAGAGAGTGGTTTATCTCGCTGTAGACTGCCCGTATCTCCTCGTCAAAGGGCAGCCCCGCCTTCTCAAAGGCTCTGTATATAGCCTGCCTCTCGCTTGCCTTAAAGTCAAGGAGGGTATCGTCCGAATCGAATAAAATAGTAGTGTATTTCATATTATGCCTTTAACATCGCGTTTAAGAAGTGGGCAAGACGGTCGGTCTTGGGAGAATCGAATATCTCCTTTGGGTCGCCCTGCTCTGCAATAACACCCTTATCCATAAAGATGACCTCGTCGGATACCTCACGGGCAAAGCCCATCTCGTGAGTTACGATAAGCATTGTCCTTCCCTGCTTTGCAAGGTTGCCGATAACCTTGAGAACTTCTCCCGTTATCTCGGGGTCAAGGGCTGAGGTGGGCTCGTCAAAGCAAAGCACCTTGGGGGACATCACAAGTGCACGGGCGATTGCTACACGCTGCTGCTGTCCGCCCGAAAGCTGACAGGGATAGGCATCCATCTTGTCGGCAAGACCTACGCTTGCAATAGTCTCCTTTGCATTTTCGATCATTGCCGCATAAGCTGCCTTCTTTTCCTGTGAGCTTGCCTTTGCCGCTTTCAGCTCCTCCTTGAGTATGAGCTTCTTTGCCAAAAGCACATTATCAAGGACTGTGTACTGAGGAAAGAGGTTAAAGGACTGAAAAACAAGACCTGTTGCAAGCTGATTTTCACGCTTTTCCTTTTTTGTGAGTTTTATCTTCT
>JAZNKU010000156.1:0-2641 GCA_045578685.1 Eubacteriales bacterium | reverse complement strand
CTTCTTGAAGTATCCTTCACGGGTGAGAACGATACGGTAGTTGATATCCTCTACCTCTTCCTTGATCTCGAACTCCTCGATCTCATCATCGTATATAAGATCGGTACGGCGGTCCTGATGGTACTTTTTCTTTATCTCGCGGAGTTGAGATGCAATATAGTTCTTTGTAGCCTTCTCGCTTGCGATAAGAGCTTCAAGCTCTGCGATCTCCTTCTGCAGGTCCTCAATCTCCTTGATGCGGTTCATGATATACTCGCGGTTAAGGTGACGGAGCTTGATCTCAGCGATATATTCGGCCTGTACCTTATCAACACCGAAGCCCTCCATAAGGTTGGGGACAACGTCCTTTTCAAGCTTTGTTTCACGGACTATCCTTATCGCCTTGTCGATGTCAAGAAGTATCTTACCAAGACCCATTAAGAGGTGAAGCTTTTCCTGTTTCTTGTTAAGGTCAAATGTAAGCTCACGTCTTACACAGCCCACACGGAACTTTATCCATTCCTCAAGTATCTGCTTAACGCCAAGCACCATAGGAGAGGAATCGATAAGAACGTTGAAGTTACAGCTGAACTGGCTCTCAAGGGGAGTGAGCTTATAAAGCTTGTTCATCACAAGCTCGGGGTCGCTTCCCTTCTTTAAGTCTATTGCCAGCTTAAAGCCGTGAAGACCTATCTCGTCTCGCATATCCGAGATCTCCTTGAGCTTGCCGTTTTTGTCGTTTACGATATCGGCAACAGCCTTGATTATCTGCTCGATAGTGGTACAATAGGGTATCTCAAGTATCTCGATACAGTTGTTTTTCTTATCGTACTGCCACTTTGCCCGCATCTTGAAGCCGCCGTGACCTGTCTCGTATATCTCCCGCATCTTTTCGCGGTTGTAGATTATAGACGCACCGCCCGGAAAATCCGGAGCCTTGATGATATCAAGAAGCTGATCTACGGTGGTGGAGGGATTGCGGAGAAGCTGGATAGCTCCGTCGCATACCTCGCTTAAGTTAAAGGAGCATATCTTTGATGCCATACCAACGGCGATACCCTCGTTGGGACACACCAGAACATTGGGAAATGTAGTCGGCAGTAGTCTCGGCTCCTTCTTCGTGCTGTCGTAGTTGTCTATCATATCGACAGCATCCTTGTCTATACCCGAAAAGAGCTCCTGACATATTTCTGCAAGCTTCACCTCGGTGTAACGGGATGCGGCAAAGGCCATATCCGAGCTGTACTGCTTACCAAACGAGCCCTTGGAGTCAACCAGGGGATGAAGCAGAGCCTCGTTGTCCTTGGTCAAACGGACCATGGTCTCATAGATAGACATATCACCGTGGGGGTTATACTGCATCGTAGCACCCACCACGTTTGCGGACTTCGTACGGTTACCCTTTAAAAGTCCCATCTTGTACATAGTAAAGAGGAGCTTACGGTGAGCAGGCTTGAAGCCGTCTATCTCGGGAATTGCTCTCGAGATAATAACGCTCATTGCGTAGGGCATATAGTTCTTTTCTATAGTTTCTGTTATAGGCTGGGGAGTGGCAGGAGCCGGAGGAAGCTTTTCCTTGATCTCTTCTTTCTTTTTTCTTGCCATGTTTTACTCCTTTTCTAATTCAAGTATCTCAAAGCCTGCTGCACGGATAAGTCGGTTGAGAACTGCAAGACCTATTCCCTCAGAGGCAGTCACAGGAGCGTAAATTACCTTTATCTCCTCTATGTCGTCAAATTTTCTCAGCTTTGCAAAGAGATTTTTTGCCTGCTCCTTTGGGGAGTCCTTTGATCCCACGGGCATGGCGTATTTGTATCTTAAAAGCTCGGTATCCTCGTTATAACAGAGGATTCCGCAATCCTGTTTGTCAGCTAAAAACTCAAACCTTGCTTTGTCGTCTCCGCGGAGCAGAACTACGTTTGCTCGGGGAGAATAATGCTTGTACATCATTCCGGGGGACTCAGGTCTGCCGTTATGCTGATTAAGTACCGCATCGGATATCTCGATATCGGGACAAATCTCGCGAAGCTCGTCCACCGTGATAAGTCCCGGACGAAGAAGCTTTGGCACGGATGAAAGCGTAATAATAGTCGATTCAACACCTATATCACAGTCATCCCCAGCTATTATCATATCTATACGGCCGCTTAAATCTCTTATAACGTGGCCTGCCATTGTGGGGCTGGGCTTGGTGGAGAGGTTAGCCGAGGGAGCGGCTATGGGGACTCCACAAAGCTCTATAAAGCGGTGAGCTACCTTGTCAGAGGGAACACGTACCGCAACGGTATCAAGTCCGCCTGTGACTTCGTAAGGGATATTATCCTTCTTTGGCAGAATAACGGTAAGAGGTCCGGGCATAAAGCACTCTGCTAATTTATAATAAGTCTCGTTCGTATGGCAGTATTTTTCAGCATCCTCGGGTTTTGCAAGGTGGATAATAAGAGGATTGTTACTGGGTCTGCCCTTTGCCTCGTATATTTTTTTTGCCGCTGTGGGATCAAGGGCGTTACCGCCGAGACCGTAGACGGTCTCGGTAGGAAAAGCCACCAAACCGCCGTTCTTAATTGTTTGTGCAGCTTCTGTTAATGTAGTATCGTTTATGTCGTTGATTATTCTGGTTTCCATAACTATATTTAGTGCGGAATGCGGAGTGCGGAATGCG
>JAZNKU010000155.1:0-3544 GCA_045578685.1 Eubacteriales bacterium | reverse complement strand
CTCCTTGGCTCACAGAACGACATGGCTACGATCCGACTTCTTATCACCGAGGGTGAGCGTTGGATGACCATGATCGACATTCAGGGTCTCGAGGACTTCTACGGCGATATGGACTTCAAGGTTGCAGGTACTCACAAGGGTATCACCTCCATCCAGATGGACCTTAAGATCGACGGTCTGACCCCCGAGATCATCAAGAACGCTCTTGAGACAACTCACAAGCGAAGAGACTACATCATCGACGAGTACATCCTTAAGGCTATCCCCGAACCCAGAGCAGAGGTTTCCAAGTACGCTCCCAAGATGATCACAATGAACATCGACGTTGACAAGATCCGTGAGGTTATCGGTACAGGCGGTAAGGTTATCCAGAAGATCGTTGCTGACACCGGTGCTAAGATCGACATCGAGGAAGACGGTACGATCTACATTGCTTCCGTTAACCGTGACGGTGCTATCCAGGCTCAGGAGATCATCAAGAACATCGTATTCGAGCCCGAAGTAGGCTGCGTTTACGAGGGTAAGGTTACACGTACCATCGAGATCGGTGCATTCGTTGAGTTTGCTCCCGGCAAGGAGGGTATGGTACACATCTCCAAGCTCGCAGACCACAGAGTTGAAAAGGTTGAGGACATCGTTAAGGTTGGTGACAGCTTTAAGGTTAAGTTCCTCGGCACAGACGAGAAGGGCAGAATGAACCTTGCTCATGAGAACTTCGTTCCCCGTGAGCGTGCTCCCAGAGGCGACAGACCCGACCGCGGTCCCCGTCAGGGCGGCGACAGAGGTCCCAGAAACAACAACGGCGGCGACAGAGCTCCCCGTAACAACAATAACAACGGCGAGCGCAGATACAACAACGACAGACCCGCTCCTCAGGCACCTAAGGCTGAGGAAGTGAAGCCCGTTGAAGCTCCCAAGCCCGTAGAGGCTCCTAAGGCAGAAGAGCCCAAGGAAGAAAAGGGCGGCTTCTTCGCAGGACTTTTCGGTAAGAAGCAGTAATTAATATAAAAGCCATCGCTTATTAAAGCGATGGCTTTTGCGATATAAATCCCTTGCGGGATTTGCGATATTCCACAAGTGGAGCGATATTTGTCTGCGACAAGCGATATGCCCTGCGGGGCACAAAGGATTTATATCTACCTTTTCGCATGCGAGCAAAGCGAGCATATATCGCATCTTGCAATGCAAGATATATCGCATTTTATTTTATAAAATATATCGCGTTTTATCGTAGATAAAACATATCGCCATAACAAAAACACTTGTTTCGACAAGTGTTTTTGTTATGCATATTTATGATTCTAATTGCTTACTCAAAAAGCTTGCCGCTGTCTGTACCAGCTTCTTTTCGGTTTCAGGGTCGATCTCGCGGCTCTGTGCCTCGTTCTGAAGAGAAGCCACACAGCCGATGATATCACCCTCGGTGATTATAGGCATTACCACAGAGGCATAATATTCTGTAGGCTCATCCACCATAGTGATCTTCTCCTTGCCCTCCTCCCAGGTATAGAGGGTGCGGCTCTCGATTATATCCTCGATAGCCTTTGATACCGTTTTGTCCTGATAATCTTTTTTGGGAACTCCCGCATGAGCTATAACACTGTCACGGTCGGTGATAACAACGTTCAGAGTACAGGTGCGGTTAAGTGCCTGTGCGTACTGACTTGCAAGAGTGTTCAGCTCACCGATGGGAGAATATTTTTTGAATATTACTTCCCCCTCACGGTCGGTAAATATCTCAAGCGGATCACCCTCACGGATACGCATGGTTCTTCTTATTTCCTTGGGGATAACTACACGTCCCAGGTCATCTATTCTGCGGACTATTCCTGTTGCTTTCATATATAAAAATCTCCTTGATTTACAGTTGCTGATATTATTATCTGTAAATCAAGGGGATTTATACTTAAAGATGTTTGGTAATAGTTAAATTTTAATGCTTTGTTTATTCAAAATTGGGGAAATATCAAATGTATTTGCGTTCAACTGGTACCACTCGTCATTATAAGATAGCCCAAAAACAGTACTGTTGAATTCTGCTTTCCCATCATTGGCGTTTATAGTAAGTTTGAACCCATCTGAAAGGCCATGTAACAACGACACAGCAACCACTTTCATCACATCAGGTGCCGAATATTTTTCATATTCACCTACATTTGCAAAATTAGCAAGCAAAACAATCAACATAATCAGTTCTTTGGGTATATTCTCTTCCTTGTTGTAATATAAAAACAATTCGTATGTTTGGGTTGCTAATTCGTAGAAATACTGATTTTCTACATCAGAAATATTTTCCTCTAAGTATTTCCAGCACTTTCCCAAGTTCAATATATCGAATTTATCATTCGGAATAAAAGGTATCATAATCTTCCTTTCTGTTAGTTGATTGTTTTTTCAATTATTGCTATTGCTTCTCTATATTTACCGCTTCGTTGTAGAAAAGCGGGATGATAAGTCCAAAATGCAATGGTGTTTTGAAGTCCTAATACTGAAGATATTTCAGAAACAAACTCTTGAGAATTTGGTTCATACTTCTTAAGCTCTTCTTCACTTACCGAAAATGACGATGCCAATGAAGCCGTATATTTTCCGTTTCCGATAACAAACACTACTGTTTGGGGTTTAAGTAATTCGATTTCTCTTTGCAGAACAGACAAATTGTCATTATCATAAGGAGAGTTGAGTCTGACTCCATCTTCCCAAGATAACCGTTGGCTGTCGGTCGGATGAAATTTATCTAAATTATTCCACAAAACATTGAAGCCCAAGGCTGACATACGGCGGTAAAAATTCCAAAAAGGAGAACGGTTTGTTCCATTATCAAACCAGTCGGTAGTGATGCGTTTTTTGGTGCGCTGAACATTTTGGTATTCACGGATCCATGCCTGTGTTTTTTCTTTATTACAGTGCAAGCATTCCTGACCAACATACATTAAAAGCGGTTTGCCATTATTTATATATTCATCGGGAAACCCCATAAGAAACATTGATGAATATCGAGGATCGTTTTCTGTTTTATTACCTAAACTCCAACCGTCATAAATATTTTTTAATTCACATTCAACCTTATTTAATTTCATAATATCTCTCCTATACACTTTATTATAACATTTTCATACTATTAAGTCAAACATAGAATTTTTTTAGTCTGCTGATTCTATGTATATTTAATTCCTTTATATTTATTTTGTGGTGCCTTATTATCGTATACACCCTCCTATCTTGGTCCGAATATTAAAAAATAACAAGAAAAAAGATAAGCGAGGTGGGATTCACCTCGGCTTTGTTATGTAATATTATAATTTTAAGTCTGATTGCAGAACAAGAAGATATTATTAAAAGATTTACATTTTCGGTGGACTGTGATATAATGAAACCGATATGATCACATAGTACGTAAAGTATATCTGTCAATGACCGCTTTGAAGAGCAGTAAAGGAGAAAATATGTTGAACAATATACCTGTTGCATATAAGGGAGAGCTTCCCTATATATTTATTTCTTATGCGCACAAGGATTCCGAGACCGTGCTTCCCATAATTGC
>JAZNKU010000154.1:0-7447 GCA_045578685.1 Eubacteriales bacterium | reverse complement strand
CCTCGGCAGTAGACTGCTCGGGCAGATAGGACTCAACAGCATCGATTACGATACTCTGCTCAGTCTTCTCTACATCCTTGTGCTTCTGGGTGTAGTCGTAGTAGGACTCAACGCCGATAAGCTTGTTAAGCTGCGCTTTGTCATACTCAAGGTGATATTCATCTGCAGGGGCTGAAAGGGTGGTGGCTGCGCCTTCGTCGGCTGCACCTACCAGAACCTCGGGGGCTCCCAGAACGGATGAATCGGATGTCGCGTCCGTGTCAGCTTCGTCGGCAAATAACGCAGGCATTGACAGGGTGCCCAGAAGCGTTATTACTGCCATAAGAAATGACAGGATTTTGGTGATCCTTGCTTTCATCTTAAACTTTCCTCCTAACGGGTTGCTTGAATTGAAATTTCAAAGAAGAATAGGATAACTACCCAACGGGCACAACTCGACCTTTTTTAGGGAGCGGCTCGTCCGGCAGTCACTTTCCGCACAGATCCTCTTTAGACTTAAATATTCGGCAGAGTAACTTTTGATTACCCGAGGGAAATTGAAGGCACCGTCAAGGTGCCTCGCTTATGCCTTTTTTACCGATATTTCGTCCCGTAAAACCGGTGCGATTTTTCTTTTGTTTTCATGTTTATTATAATACCATAGGTCCCGATAATTGTCAAGGACTCTGTTTTCATGTCTCCTTATGTCATAAGGCTTTGTGGGATATTTTTAAAAGTTTTTTGAACTCAAGGACATCATTGAAATTACAACATTTTCAGGACGAAAGTTTCCATTCATCCCGAGAAAATTTATCAAGTTCATTTTTTTTGACGAATTTTTCAATTATTTTGACGAAATTCGGAGGTGATTTTTATGCTTTTCGGAGAAATTTTATCTGTTTACGGGCAAAAGTCCCCCTTTTGAGCGCCCCGCCCCGCCTTTGTAAAAATTAATAATTTTTGTGAAAAATAAACAAAAATTAATGATAAATTTTTACACATATACAAATTGCACAAAATTGATTTTTGGCTCATATTTATGTTACTTTTCAATAATTTTAACACTTTTGGACCACAAGTTGACTTTCCGGAGCGTTATTGGTATAATATCACTACAATAAAGCTTTACGGAGAATTTTATGAAAAATGCATTCTACCCTATGGTATTCAGACAGAAATATATCCGCCGCTGGGGGCTTATGAGAAACATGACCGAGGAGACCCTGTCCGAGCACAGCTACGATGTAGCGGTGCTGACCCATGCTCTCTGTACTATCGGCAATAATATGTTCGCAAAAGGCTACGATACCGGCAAGGCTGTCTGCTATGCTCTGTTTCACGATGTACAGGAGGTCTATACAGGCGATATGCCCACCCCCGCAAAGTATTATAACGAGGAAATGAGAGTCAACTATGCAAAGATCGAGGAAAACGCCACCAAGCAGCTTCTGTCAAAGCTACCGGATGAGCTTATACCTACCTATGACGATCTTCTCCACGCTGAAGGCTCTGAATATAAGACTATCGTCAAGGCGGCGGATAAGTTAAGCGCCTATATCAAGTGTATCGAGGAGCTCAAGTGCAATAACAACGAGTTCAAAAGTGCAGCGGAATCTACCCTTGCATCCCTTAAAGCAAATCCTCTGCCCGAGCTTCAATACTTTATGGAGCATTTTCTGCCCGCTTTTGAAGCAGACCTTGATGAACTTCAAAAATGAGTATAAAAATAAAGCTTCGCATCAAGCGAAGCTTTATTTTTATACTTATCTTTAGTTTATGCTTAGTGAAGCACGCATCTTTCGGTATCCTTATCGAAGATGTGTACTCTGTCCATATCGAAAGCGAGCTTGATGGTATCGCCTGCTCTGGACTTGGAGTGAGAGGATACCTTACAAACGATAACCTGCTCGTCAACGGTTGCATAAAGGTGGATCTCAGCACCCATAAGCTCGGTGATATCAACCTCGGTCTCAACGATTGCATCGGGAGCTGCATCGAGATATCTCTGCTCCTCGTGGATGCACTCGGGACGAACACCGATGATAACATCCTTGCCAACATAATCAGCAAGTGCGGGGTTGGTAGCCTTCTCCTTGGGAAGCTTAAGGTTGTGCTCGCCGAAGGTGATGTATACATCCTCGCCTCTCTTCTCGAGAGTGGAGTTGATGAAGTTCATCTGAGGTGTGCCGATAAAGCCTGCAACGAAGATGTTGGTGGGGAAATCGTAAAGGTTCTGAGGAGTGTCAACCTGCTGGATAAGACCGTCCTTCATAACAACGATACGGGAAGCCATGGTCATAGCCTCTACCTGGTCGTGTGTTACGTATACGAAAGTAGTACCGATCTTCTTATGAAGCTTGGTAAGCTCGGTTCTCATGGATGCACGGAGCTTAGCGTCGAGGTTGGAAAGAGGCTCGTCGAGAAGGAATACCTTAGGCTCACGAACGATAGCACGACCCAGCGCAACACGCTGCTTCTGACCGCCGGAAAGCGCCTTGGGCTTACGGTCAAGAAGGTGGGTGATGTCGAGGATACGAGCTGCTTCTTCAACTCTTCTCTTGATCTCTTCCTTGGGAGTCTTACGGAGCTTAAGACCGAATGCCATGTTATCAAATACGGACATATGAGGATAGAGCGCGTAGTTCTGGAACACCATCGCGATATCTCTGTCCTTGGGAGCGATGTCATTGATGAGTCTGTCGCCGATGAAGAGCTCACCCTCGGTGATCTCCTCGAGACCTGCGATCATACGAAGAGTGGTGGTCTTACCGCAACCGGAAGGACCAACGAGGATAAGGAACTCCTTGTCCTTTACCTCAAGGCAAAAGTCGGATACGGCTGTAACGCCGCCGGGATACTTCTTGTAAATGTGTCTGAAAGACAAGCTTGCCATTTCAAATACCTCCAAAAACGAATATAATTCGTGTATTTATTATTTTGCTTATACAGTATAACAGAAAATCACAGATTTGGGTAGATGTTTATTCTCCAAAATCACCGCTTATGTGTTGTGCATACTGCACAAAAACATTGAACAAATTGTGAAAGAGAGAAAAATTGTGCTTCCAACTTCTCTAATATATTAGTTTACATATTTGCATAATCACGGTCAAGGGTACGGAGCTTTACAGCTTCTGCGATATGCTGTGCCTTGATATTCTCGCTTCCCGCAAGGTCGGCGATTGTTCTCGCTACCTTGAGTATCCTTGCATGACCGCGGGCAGAAAGGCCCATTACATCGTAGGCACGGCGAAGAAGTGCGTCCCCCTCGCTGTCAAGCTTACAGTATCTCTCTATCTCTGCCGCCTCCATCTGGGCGTTGCAATAGAGCTTGAGACCGTCACGCTCAAAACGCGCTCTTGCAAACTCACGGGCACGGGTGACTCTTTTGCGTATTTCGGCGCTGGATTCGCCGGGGACCGTGTCCTTCAATTCATCATAATCAAGGCTTGAAACCTCCACGTGAATGTCTATACGGTCAAGCAAAGGTCCGCTTATGCGGGACAGATATTTTTGCCGTTCACCTCTTTTACAGGTGCAGGGCTTGGTGGGATGGCCGAGATAACCGCATTTGCAGGGATTCATGGCACAAACCAGCATAAATGATGCAGGAAATGTCACTCTGCCCGCAACACGGGTAACTGTAACCTGCTTGTCCTCCAAGGGCTGACGGAGAACCTCTGTGGCTGTCTTTGAAAATTCGGGCAGCTCGTCGAGAAACAGAACTCCGTTGTGCGAAAGGGATATCTCACCGGGAGAGGGATGTGCGCCGCCGCCCGACAGGGCTACGGCAGATACCGTGTGATGGGGAGAACGGAAGGGTCTGTGACAGAGAAGAGTGTCGTTACCCTTAAGCTCACCTGCTACGGAATGTATCTTCGTAGTTTCTACCGCCTCCTCAAAGGTAAGGGGAGGCATAATTCCCGGAATACGCTTGGCAAGCATGCTCTTACCGGTGCCGGGAGGACCTATCATAACGATATTGTGACCTCCGGCAACCGCTATCTCTATAGCTCTTTTAGCCGCAGGCTGACCCTTAACATCACTGAAATCAAATATAGCTCCGGACTTGGCATCCTCAAAGCTGCTTCTGTCGAAGCGGGTAGGCTCAAGTTTTCTTTCGCGGTTCAGCACATCAACGAGCTGACGGACATTTGAAACTCCAAAAACCTTAAGCCCCTCTACAACACTCGCTTCTCTTGCGTTCTCCTCTGCCAGAAAGAGTACGGTCTTGCCCGAGTTTGCCGCAGCGATAGCCATGGGCAGAACACCCCTTACGGGACGGATGGCTCCCGAAAGCGAAAGCTCACCGATAAAGCATATCTTGGTGAAATCAATGCTTGATTTGATAGACCCGCGATTGACGAGAATACTGACAAGCATCGCAAGATCAAAGGAGGAGCCCTCCTTCTTCTTGTCGGCGGGAGCCATGTTGATAACGGTCTGCTTATCCTCCATGGAATAACCGCTGTTCTCTATGGCACTCTTGATACGCTCCTTTGCCTCCTTGACCGAGGTATCGGGTAAGCCGATGATATCAAAGCCGCCGAACTGTGTTCGTATGTTACATTCGACAGCCACCTCAAAGCCGTCTATGCCCGAAAGTGCCGCCGTATAAACGGTCGATAACATTTTATTCTCCTATAACGAAGTCACCGAAGAACTCGGGACGGTGGAAATCAGGCTCCTTCCAATCAATAGGTGCCCACATTCCGTAATGGGGGGATGCGGTATGCTCACCCACCTTGTAAAGGTTGCCCGCAAAGCCTTCTTCAAGGATGTTCTTACCGAATACCTTTTCTATCATATCATAGGTAAAGAGGGTGGATACAGACCACCAGCCGTTTGCTTTTTCTGCCTTTACCTTGGGGATATCGCAATATTCGTCGATACGGCGGCGATCCTCTCTGCCTGCACCCACACCGATAAGGCTGGTACCGATAGAGTTCATCTCGCAGTTGATATAATCCCCATCCTTTACCCCGAAGAAGAATTCCATGGTGGAATCAAGCCATACCTCGTCGTAAAACTCGGTATAGACCGCCTTGGGATCCTCCTCCTTGCAGGACATTTTTATGTGCAAGCCCTCTCCCTCCACGATACAGAGCTGAGCATATGCCTCGGGACGGTAGCTGCAGCCCCAAGGGTAAATGTTGATATTTGCTTTTTCGATATCAGACCAATCAAGGGTCTTTACTTTTTTGATAATATATTTCATACTTGCCTCTTTAGCATATAGCCCTTGCCTCTTGCCGTGTAGATAAATTTGATACCAAAGGCTTCGTCCAATTTATTTCTTAAATAGCTGATATAAACTCTTACAGTATTCTTTTCGTTTTCGTCACCGAAAAACTCCTTTGCCAGCTCGTCGGCGGTAACATATCTGTCGTTAGTATAAAGATAATATAAGATCCTGTGCTCAAGCTCCGTGAGAGCTATCTCCGTAGCTCTGTACACCGCATAACAAGAGACCGCCGAAACAAAAAGCTCGTCTGCCCTATGTTCCTTTGTCTCCTTTGATCCTATGAGACTGACAAGCTCAGCTATGGTAAAGGGTCTGATAAGATCAGCGCCCTTGCTGCAGGAAAAGGTGATGATATTCCCCTTGCCTCTACCCTCTTTTTCCATAAGAATGAGGTCGGCTCTGCCCGTGCTTTTGTCCGAAACCTTATAACCGAGCTCACTAAGCTCAAGGCATAGCATTTCGGTATATATTTTGTCGTTACATATAATATCAATTTGTTTCATTGTGATTATTTTGATATGCGTTTTTTGACGGTAGAAATAGATGCTATAATTTTTCGTCTGATAATACCGCATTTCATAGTCAAATCTTTATACGTATCATCATCAATATCACCCGTTTTATTAAGCACCTCATACCAATAATCAGTTTCGTAGCTTTCTTTTAATGCGATCTCATATTTATGTACAAAATCCGCATCGCTCTGTGCATACTTCGCTTCATAACTGTTAGCACCGATAGAAGAACAGCTCCGCAACAGTTGATTTGTAAATGCAGATCTGCTATGAATTTTATCGCATACTTTTACAGTGTCCACCGTAAGTTCAACTGCCAATTCTTTTATGGTTTTATTACTCATAAATTACCTCTTTGCGATATTTTTGCCTATCGGCAAAAGCGATATGTTTGTATGCAAACGCGATATGTTTTCTAACGAAAACGCGATATGATATAAATCCCTACCCCGCGCCCCGCAGGGCATATCGCATCCGAAGGATATATCGCTCCCCTCGGGGAATATCGCAAATCCCGTGTCCGGGATTTATATCGCTGAAGCCGTCGCTGGGCGACGGCTTCACATAATTATGCTATATAATTAAAGTGTGTTTTCGGAACCAAGAACGTTCTTGATCTTGTGAGCAACCATCTTCTTAACCTCTGCACGGGCAACGGTAAGGTAGGTTCTGGGGTCAAATACGCCGGGCTGCTCGGTAAGAACGCGTCTGATACCTGCGGTCATAGCGAGACGGATATCAGAGTCGATGTTGATCTTACATACTGCAAGAGAAGCTGCCTTTCTGAGCTGCTCTTCGGGAATACCTACAGCGTCGGGAAGCTCACCGCCGATAGAGTTGATCTCCTTTACATACTCCTGAGGAACGGAGGAAGCACCGTGAAGAACGATGGGGAAACCGGGGATCTTCTTCTCGATCTCTTCGAGAATATCAAAACGGAGCGGAGGGGGAACAAGGATACCCTCTTCGTTTCTTGTGCACTGTGCGGGTGTGAACTTGTACGCACCGTGGGATGTACCGATGGAAATAGCGAGAGAGTCAACACCGGTCTTTGCAACGAACTCTTCAACCTCCTCGGGACGTGTATATGTGGAATCCTCAGCAACAACGTCATCCTCAACGCCTGCGAGAACGCCGAGCTCACCCTCAACGGTTACACCGCGCTCGTGAGCGTACTCAACAACCTTCTTGGTAACAGCGATGTTGTCCTCGAAGGAGTGGTGAGAGCCGT
Organism: Eubacteriales bacterium; assembly: GCA_045578685.1. Classification (GTDB taxonomy): domain Bacteria; phylum Bacillota; class Clostridia; order Oscillospirales; family CAG-272; genus RGIG7300. The sequence continues at coordinate 477 of JAZNKU010000154.1, read as the reverse complement.
CGATCATAACGGATGTGAAGCCGCCGTCGATGCACGCCTTGCAGATCTCGAAGTCTGCGCCGTGGTCGAGGTGGAGTGCGAGGTCAACGCCGGAATCCTTGATAGCAGCGTTTGCGAGAGCGAGAAGGTACTCCTGCTTAGCGTACTTTCTTGCGCCTGCGGATACCTGAAGAACAACGGGAGAACGAAGCTCGCCTGCTGCCTCGGTGATCGCCTGAACGATTTCCATGTTATTGATGTTGAACGCACCGATCGCGTAGCCGCCTTCGTATGCCTTCTTGAACATTTCCTTGGTGTTTAAGTCGGAGGCCAAGCGGTCTTAGGAAGACAAAGTGGCCAAACAACTCCTTGGCTCACAGAACGACATGGCTACGATCCGACTTGGTGATCGCCTGAACGATTTCCATGTTATTGATGTTGAACGCACCGATCGCGTAGCCGCCTTCGTATGCCTTCTTGAACATTTCCTTGGTGTTT
>JAZNKU010000153.1:0-4754 GCA_045578685.1 Eubacteriales bacterium | reverse complement strand
CCGGAAAAGGAGACAGAGAAATGATCGAAAAGTTCATATCTTATTTGAAAGAAAACGATTGGAAGATTGAAGAAACGGCACAGAGTGCGACGTATATTCCAATGCGGTATTAAGTGCTTATGGGACTCTTCCGGCAGCCTTTATTGAGTTTTTCAGAAATATAAAAGCGTTATTTCCGGGGATGAAACAAGATTTTTCCTTTGTGTTGACGATTACAGTGGTGAAAGCGGATTGGCTTTTAAATGGAATGAGTTTGAATTGATAAGTCTGGAAGCTGCTAGCCGTGACGAAGATTGGACGAATGATATTAGATCGTGGTGGAAAACAAAGATCCCTTTTTATATGTCAGTAGACAGCGAGTATTCTTTCTATGCAATAGATACAGCAGATAACGGATCCATATTGAACGGTTATGATCCGGAGTTTGAGGAAGCGGACAAAGTAGCAGACAGTTTTGAAGATTTTATGAGCAAAGTGTTGAGCGGTGACATAGTTCTATAAATCAGGAATTATAAATACCATTTTCTCAATATGCCTTAAAACTCAGGCGTTTTGCGTGTTTCAAGCGATCAAGGGAAGGTGTTTTCCCTTACATTTTCCCTTGTTATCGGGACATAAGGGAAATCGTCACCCTGTGAGCTGATCAAGCATTTTCACTGAAGATCTTTTAGTGTCCTTGGTGCCGAGTGCGTACCAGTTCATTGTAGTTCCGATGTCGCTGTGTCCGAGCATTTCCTGTACATCCTTGGGGCTTGCTCCGCTCTGAATCAGATTCGTCGTGAAGGTGTGCCTCAGAAGATGAAAGTGGAAGTCTTCAAAGCCCGGAAGTTTCTCGGAGATCTTCTTACAAACAGTAGTGAGAGTGAAAGATCTCATGAGGCTCCCGTCATCTCTTCGGCATACGAAGTCGATGCTACGGTAGTCTTCGGGAACTTCCTGTGTGCCGTTCAGGGAATAATACTCGTAGTAGTTCCTGTTCTTCTCAAGAACTTCTTTGTAGTAACATCTCTGGTACAGTTCTCCGTAGGTCTTCTCGTTGAACTTCTGCTTCGCCTTGGCTGCTTTCAAGATCTCCGTCAGCTTATCCCCGAAGGGTACGACCCTGATCTTGCCTCTTTTGGTGGGTCCGATCTCTGTCATGTGCCTTACGGAGTTATATCCAACGCTTCTTCTGACGGTCAACTGCTGACCTTCAAGGTCAACGTCTTGCCAGGTGAGTCCCGATACCTCTCCGACACGAAGTCCCGTGTAATACGAGATCTGTACAGCGAGGATAGATTCAGGGTGATGTTTCTCCATATATGCTATAAGCCGAGAGAACATCTCAGGTGTAAGAGGTATAGCATTCTCATCGTACTCATCTTCAGATAAGAACGGGTCTGCCGTTATCTTCTTACGCTTTACCTTAACTTCCTTCATCGGGTTGTAGGCAAGTATCTTTTTACGGGTGATCGCATATCTGAATGCGTGGTTGAGTATAGCGGAGAATACTACCGCATATCCTCTGGTATATCCGTTTCCTGCATCGAAGTTTCCTTCCTTACCGCCAAATACGATAAGGTCAACGAAAGCCTGAAGCTGTTCGGAAGTTACGGAAGATATCTTCCTACTGCTCAAGGGGTGATCCTTAAATCGCTTTATCGCGTGAAGATACTCTTGGACTGTACCGTTAGATAACGGTCCTGTCTTGAGTTCTTCGTCCGCCCAGTTGTCAAGGAGCTGTGCGAGAGTGATGTTCTCGGAATTTGCGACGATCTTCGTATTCTCATACTCTTCCATCGCTTTTCTAAGAAGTTTCTCTGTCTCGCTCTTACTTTCGGTTCCGACATATTCTTTTTGGATAAGCCTGCCGGTGGCATCCTCTACGTAGAAGCGGTAGTACCACTTCTTACCCTTTTTTCTTACAGATCCTTTTGCCATATTATTTTTCCTTTCTGTTACTACGGCAATCGGAACTGTTGAAATGCTATGTAGTTAATATACGATAATTCCGATTGCTTTTCTATTCCTCTTGCTCAAAATCTTCAAGAAGATTCTTAAGCCTCATGTATGCTTTGTCCTCGTCCTTAGAGTAGAGCCTTAATATCTCTGCCATATCACTAAAGGCGTTGATACTATGAGTTATCTCTCTTAAGAACATGACTTCGTTATATTCCTTAGCGGTAGAGAACCCCGTTACCTTTGCTATGCTCTGTCCCTTATGTGATCCCTTATAGTTTTCACATCCGAAACGGAAGGATTCCATAAAGGATTCATATTCGAGGAGCATATAGATAAGAAGATCCTTTGAAAAAGAGAATTCTTCGTCCTTGAGACCTTCTTTATCCATACAGGTTAATCTGCCAAAGATATCTCTTATCGCTAAGTCTTTGTCATCGGATATATCCGATATGTATTCATCCGTTTCTCCTTTCAGCCACTCAACCGATACATGCAAGGTGTTAGCTAATCCCTCAAGAACAAGTCTTTTGGTGTTATCTATTGTTCCTGCCTCGTATCTTGTAATAGTGGATTTATTTACATCCATCTTCTCGGCCACATACTGTTGTCCGAGTCCTAATTCGAGTCTCCTTTGCTTGGCCCTGCTACCGATCAGCTTTCTAAGCTCTTTGTCTTTCATACGATGCCTCCTCAAAGGTTTGTATGGTAAATGTATCACAAGGGAAAACAAAATGCAATATGCAACCGAAAGATAAAATACAGAGGTGCGTAACGCTTGACAAATTATATTGTGATGAGTATATTAACACATACAAGAATTGCATAACGCAACAGAAAGGAGGTATAACAGATGCACGACAACAAGATAGCCTATTCGATAGATGAAGCAGCGGAGTTTACGGGGATTGGACGCAACACTCTCCGCAATCTTATCGAATGGAAGAAATTGCCTGTCCTGAAGGTAGGACGAAAGATTCTGATACGTGCAGACACGGTAGAAGCTTTTATCCGTATGAATGAAGGACGGGATCTGAGAGACAAAGATGCGGTTCAGGCAATAAGCATCTTCCATGATGTTCCTGCTTATATAAGTAGGATGCACAAGGACGAGGCATCGTGAAAAGATGAGCTGTCCGCAGGACTCCCCCGGAAGGGCGCCTTACCTTTTGATACGCAGTGTCAAAAGTAATAAGGCGTTACTTCTGGAAGAAGTAACAAGACCTACGAGAGGTAACGTAACTTGAAAACTTAATAGAAAGAAGGTGATACAGATGGCAAGGACGATATCTTTTGTCAAAGGCAAAGGAAGCATCAGACATAACAACAGAGACTTTACGGCAAGTAATGTGGACGGATCAAGATCGTCCATGAACATCACTTATGTAAAGAAGACGGTAGAAGAAGCATATGACGATATTTTCGGAGAAGCTCTCCGGGAATATAACGCCAAGCAAAAACGAAATGATCGGAAGATAGATAACTATCTTGAAAAGATCAAGACATCTAAGAACAATGAGAAGGTCTTTTATGAGACCGTAGTACAGATCGGAAAAAGGGATGACACGGGTATTCTTGATGAAGACGGGAATATCACGGACGCGGCTCTTCAGGCCAAAGAAGTATTAGATGAATACGCAAGAACGTTTCAGGAGAGGAACCCGAACCTGATACTGTTCAATGCGGTACTCCATATGGATGAGGCTACCCCTCATCTGCACCTTGACTATATCCCTGTAGCACACGGATATAAGACAGGGTTATCCACAAGAAACAGCCTGACAAAAGGTTTACAGGAGATGGGGATAGCCAAAGCAATAGGCAAAAACGACAATGAGACAATGCACTGGCAGCAAAGGGAACGCGATCACATAGCGGAACTCTGTAAAGAGCGTGGAATAGAGATAGAAGTTCTCGGGATAGACAGAGACGATTACTCCATACCGGAGTATAAGGCAGCCATGCGTGAGGTTGAAGCGGCAGAAGCCGAGATAGAGATTCTTAATCAGGAGAAAGACGAGATCGAATCCGTTCTCGAAGACTCCACGATAAAAATCGAGGAAAACAACAAAGAGTTATCTTCGCAGGTTTATCTTCTCGAAGGTATTACCGCTCAGATCGAGGAAGCGGAGCAAAAACGTGCCCGTAAGATGGACGATATCAGTAGTATCACTTCAGCCGTCAAGTCCGCTGAGAAGGAAGCACTTAAGATCGAGAAAAAGGCTATAGATTACAAACCACTATTAGGCGGTGAACCTATGGTAAAGTTACCTCGTAAGGTATTCGATGACCTCGTATCACGATATAAGCTGACAGGGACTCTGGAGAAGCTGTATAACGAATATTATGGGAAATACACGGCGCAATTGGGACTGATACAAGAGCTTAAAAGCGAGATATCAGGTCTCAACAACAAGATCAGGCAACTTACGAACTTCATTGAGGCGAAGGGGCTTATGGCGGCCTTCAAGGAGTTCATAGCCCCGAAGGTAACATCCATAAAGGAAACGCTCAAGCTGAATAAGGCTAAGGTTGCAGAGCAGCCGAAGCATAAGCCGGAGCTGTCTCCGAAGAAGAAAAACAGGTCGGCGGTAAGGTGAACACTACATAAAAAGGGTCCTCATATCTGAAATAAAGTACGTGCCCGGTTTGGGTTAAGCGATATAATATTTTTAGATATAAGGAATAATATAGGAGACATAAAAGCTTATGGCAGACAATAACAAACTAATGGTCGTAGATGAATCTACACTTAAAGATAAGATATACACCATCAGGGGTCAGCAGGTAATGTTGGATTCTGATCTTGCTGAGAT